>JAHEOE010000106.1 GCA_018609785.1 Minisyncoccota bacterium
AGTGCCGGTGCGCCGGTTCTTTCTTCCGATAGAACGTCCTTACCGGAAGTTTGTGGTGATACCGTGGAATATATTAACCCCACAGATCAAGCGGCATTTTTGCAAAAATTAAGGGAATGTGTAGACAATTTGGATTGGATTCGAGAAGAACAACAACGCAAAGCGCCCGCTCTCCTAAATTCGTATTCGTGGGAAGAGATGGCAAAACAGGTGCTGGCGGTGTATAATGAAGAGAGTAATTCCTGAATTTTATAACCTTACGCCGCCATGCGGTCGCAAAATCAAAACCGAAAGCATAAGCGTAAATCTAAGTCCGCTCGAAGTCGACAGGTGCGTTACCGTCGAGCGAAGGAAAATATTGATATCCCGTTGGATGGTGAAGAAACAGAACAAAAGAAAACAGTAACGAATGACAGTACGCAGTCAAAGCAAAAACAGACGCGTAAAAAGACAGGACGCAGACAGAAAAAACGTACCTCAAAGCGTAAAGCACGACGTAAGAAGAACATACCTTCGGTGTGGGCGGTGCCATCTTCCGGGCCGCAAAAAAATGCTTCCTATAAGAGACGAGCTTGGAAAGGGGAATGGTTAACGCATATCAGACAATATGTTACTCCTCCGCTCAAAGCTAAACGTGAGGTAGGGATTTTTATTTGTGGAATGTTGGTTGTTTTAAGTATTATTCCCATAGGAATATATGGTTCTTCACTGTTACAGGCTAAAGATAATTTGGCCATGAAGGTGCGTGCGGGAAAGATATTACTTAAGGATAGTGCTACGAGTGGAAATTGGAGTCAAGTCGAGAGGCATTTTGCTTCGCTGGAGTCGGAATTTGCGGAAATTGCTCATACGTTACCTAGAAGTTCGGCTTTGAGCGGACGTTTGGTTTCAGTATTTCCACCGGGGAAATTGCTTGTTAAAGGGAATAACATGCTTAAGCATGCCCAAGAGGGATCGCGATACGGAGCGCGTATTGCTGATCAACTGGCTCATATAAGTACGTCAGCTGAAGATACGAAAAAAATGGAAACACTAACCAAACCTCTTATAGATACCGCGCAGGTTGTACATAAGATGATTCCTGAAATGCAAGCGACATTAGCTGGTGTTCGAACTGATTTGAAAGAAACTCCTCAATGGTTACTACCTTCTTCCGTGGTTCAAAAAACGAAACAAGCAAATACGCAAATTCCTCAACTTCAAGATAATTTACGAGACGGAGAAAATTATCTTGATATTCTCTTGAAGTTTGCCGGCCAAAAGTATAAACGTAAATATTTATTTATATTTCAAAATAATCAAGAAGTACGGGCAACAGGCGGATTTATCGGGACACATGGAGTGATGAGTATGCATGAAGGAAAAGTGGAAAATCTTGATATTCAGTCCATTTATGATGCGGACGGGCAATTGCGTGAAAATGTAATTCCACCGAAGCCGTTGCAGGTACTTACCAAGCGGTGGCATTTGCGAGATGCGAATTGGTTTGCCGATTTTCCGACCAGTGCCGAGAATATTATTCAGTTCTATGAGCAGACCGGAGGACCTACGGTGGATGGAGTGATAGCATTTACGCCACCTGTCATTAGAGATCTTGTGGAGATCGTCGGACCTATCCCTATGCCCAAATATGACACAACCGTAACGGCGGATAAGTTTGTGCGTATTGTGCAGCAGGAAACCAGTGTGGATTATGATCGTGAGAGGAATGATCCCAAAGCGTTTATTAACGATCTGGCACCTAGGCTTTTGGAACGAATGTTTACTGCGGACAAAGACAAACACGCACGTATTGCTCAGGCATTGATGAAGGGAGCACAGCGTAAACATATGTTGTTATATATGCAAGATGATGAAGTTCAACAAACGTTAGAAGAATATCAACTCGCAGGATCCTTGTTAGAAGCTCCTCAGGATTATCTTTCAGTGGTTAATTCCAACATCGGTGGCAAAAAGACCGATGGAGTAATTGAACAGCAAATTGATCATCGAGTAGCCATTGCCGATAGTGGGGAAGTACAGGCGACTGTAACCATCACCCGCGAGCATAATGGCGGTAATACAAAATATCCGCGTTGGAATGCTGTTAATAAAGATTATATGCGAATATTTGTTCCCAAAGGGAGTACTATTGTAGATAGTGAAGGATTCGAAGATTATACTTCGTCTCAATCTTGGAAATATACGGGTGCTTTCCAAAGAGATGAGAAGTTGCGTACCATTAATGACACTCGGAAAGAAAAATCGGAGTACAATCTTGAGACCAGCGTACAACATAACAAAACAGTATTTGCGGGTTGGACAACTACAAAGCCTCAGGGGAAAAGTACTGTTTCGATAACATATACCTTACCGTTTAACCTAACAGCCGGGCAAAAAAAATTCTATAGCCTCATTACGCAAAAACAGTCCGGAACTCCGGGTTCTCGTTACACTCTTACGATTGATTTTCCGGAAGAAAATACGGTATCATGGAAACGTAGCTCTTTAGATATATCTTCTGAAAATGGAACTGTTTCAGCAAAAACCGTTTTGCGAACCGATCAATATTTTGGAGGTATATTGAGCCCGTAAATAACTTTTAAACCTATGGAACTTCATATTGTATGTCCGGATTTCGATCTTCCGCAAAAACTGGAAAGTTATATTCGTGAAAAATCGCAAAAATTGGAAAAACTACCGCATGACTTACTCAAGGTGGATATTGATATTCGTCAGACTACCGCAGACACTCCGCACGGAGACGCCCTTATTCGCGTAGGGGTGAGTACGCAAAAAGATACCGAAACATACTATGCGGATGAAAAAGCGGCCAATGTACGAACAGCAACGAGCCAGGCAATTAATGAGGTATTTAAATCAATGCAGCGAGATAATGAAAAACGGCGAGATCAGCAACGGTCGGATAATCGGAAATTGAAGGATAAAATGAGAGGAGAATAGCCATGATTTCTTCAACATTTGCCGTAGGACTTATTGCCTGCGTAATCGGCATTCTTCCCAGTGTGGGATGGCTTTTTTTTGTTTTAAGCCAAGACCGTCATCCTGAACAAAAACGTCATATTGTGTGGGTTTTTGTCATTGGTATGTTTGTGTCTTTACCGGTTATTATTGCCGTGCAGGGAGTTGAATGGGGGATGGATTCACTTTCTTTTTCCTTAAGTAAGACCGGACATTTATTTTTGACGGGAGCGGTGTTTGAAGAACTGCTTAAAGGAGGTGCGCTTTATTTGCTTGTGTTTTATCGTTCTTATTTTAGCGAACCCATAGATACCTTTGTTTACGGAGCTACTCTTGCTCTCGGATTTGCCGCAATTGAGAATATTATTTTTATTACAGGAGCAATTTTACAGCAAACTTCTACGTTGCAAATTGGAATGCTTGTGGGAATGAGGGCTTTTACGGCAGTTGTTGTACATTTTGTGAGCAGCGCTTTTGTAGCTTACGGATTATATGTTCTTTCTTATGCTGCTCGTTGGAATACAGGAGTGGTTTATATTTTGGGTGGAATTGGTATTCACGGGGGGTATAATATGTTACTTTCTAGTGAAGGTGGGGTGCAATCGATACTATGGGGGTATGCTTTACTATTAATTTTTGCGGTTACCATCCTTTATGGAAGGGTTCGCTACCTTCAACGACATTCTCAAACACAAACACATCTTGACGAATAGCATCATTTCCTTTACAATACGTCTTAGTTATCATAAGATAGGTAACATACGGTCATGGCCGAAGCCGTTATGTCTTCGGAGATTACCTAAATAAGCTAACGAAACATCTATGGCCACCGAAAAATTCGAACGGAATAAGCCACATATTAACGTGGGAACCATTGGACACGTAGACCATGGTAAAACGACGTTAACCGCTGCAATCCTTCATGTTCTGAACTTGAAAGGGCATTCGGTCACCGAACAGGCAGTAAATGAGATTGACGATGCGCCGGAAGAAAAAGCGCGTGGAATTACTATTTCCGTAGCTCATGTTGAATACGAGTCTGAGAATCGACATTACGCACACATTGACGCACCGGGACACGCTGATTACATTAAAAACATGATCACTGGTGCGGCCCAGATGGATGGAGCAGTTCTTGTAGTAAGCGCTGCAGACGGTCCGATGCCTCAAACTCGAGAGCACATTCTTTTGGCGAAGCAGATTGGGGTGCCTAACATCGTAGTATTCCTTAATAAGACCGATCAGGTGGATGATCCGGAATTAGTGGAACTTGTAGAGGCAGAGGTTCGAGAACTTCTCTCCAGTTACGGATTTGACGGAGATAACACTCCGGTTGTACAGGGCTCTGCTCTTAAAGCAACTGAGGCTGAATCCGGTGATGACGAAACGGCACAGCCGATTATGGAACTTATCCAGTCCATGGATGAGTACATCCCTGAACCGGAGCGAGATGTGGATCAGTCATTCTTGATGCCTGTGGAAGACATCTTCTCTATTGAAGGTCGCGGTACGGTGGCCACCGGGCGTATTGAGCAAGGCAAGGTTAATATAGATGACAAGGTTGAAATTGTTGGATTGCAAGAAACACAGGAGACCGTAGTTACCGGTATTGAAATGTTCCAAAAGAGTCTTGATGAAGGTCTTGCCGGGGATAATGTAGGACTCTTGCTTCGAGGTATTAAAAAGGATGATATCGAGCGCGGTCAGGTGATTGCCGTTCCCGGAACAATTACACCACACACCAAGTTTGAGTGTGAAGTGTACGTTCTCACCAAAGAAGAAGGTGGACGTCATACCCCCTTTGTTTCAGGATATAAACCACAGTTCTATATCCGGACGACAGATGTGACCGGTGAAATAGCGCTTCCGGAAGGAACGGAGTTGGTAATGCCGGGTGATACCGTTACTGTTACGGTGGAACTGGTTGCGCCGATTGCACTTTCCGAGCAGCAACGATTTGCTATCCGTGAGGGTGGTAATACCGTAGGTGCCGGTGTGGTAACCAACATTATTGAGTAGTTATATGGCGCGTGAGGAAGAAGCGAAAATGCGTATCCGAATTAAGATAAAGGCGTACGATCATCAGTTGGCCGACCAGTCAGCATCTCAGATTTCGAGTACGGTTATGAAGTATGGTGCGGATTTGGTTGGCCCAATCCCACTTCCTACGGATAAACGTCAATATACGGTACTCAAATCTCCATTCGTGCATAAAGATGCTCGAGATCAGTTTGAGATGCGCGTACATAAACGATTAATTGATATTCTCGATCCAAGCCCTAAAGTAATTGATGCATTACAAAATTTGAATATTCCATTCGGGGTTAATATCGAGTTAAAGAACGTAGTGTAAGTCAGATATATGGTAGTCAGTTTCGGTCAGAAACGGGGAATGAGTCAGGTTTTTCTTGAAGATGGACGAGTGATTCCGGTCACTATCGTTGAAATTTTTTCTGATGCGCGTATTAGTGCGCTTTTGACTCAAGAAAAAGATGGATATAACGCACTTCAAGTAGCAGCATTATATGCACAAGATACGGAGAAGCCAAGTTTGAAAGGGGAAGTGCGTTTGTATCAAAAAAACTCCTCTGAAATGGAAATTGGTGCATCTATGGACGCATCACGATTTGAATCGGATATGAAATTAGTGGTGACCGGAGTTTCCAAAGGTAAAGGCTTTGGAGGTGTTATAAAGCGTCATGGGTTTAGCGGAAAGGATGCTACTCATGGAACGAAACATGATGAGCGTCGTCCCGGTTCCATTGGTGGAATGTTTCCTCAAAATGTTCGTCCGGGGCGGAAAATGCCCGGTCAAACAGGAAATAAGAATATTACGTTAAAGAACCGTGAAGTAGTACATGTTGATGAAGATAAAAATACTATCCTTGTGAAAGGAAGTTTGCCGGGACCCAATAACGGGGTTTTGAAACTCGCGCAACAGATGTAAGTGAAATATGGAGTCTATGGATGTGGCAATTTTAAATCAGAACGGAGTGGAACAGGATGTATATAACCTTCCTGAAGACATCTTCGCTGAACCGTTAAATGAAGATCTCTTATACCAAGTTGTTACGGTTCTTGAAAAGCGAAAGCAAGAACCGGTAGCTCATACTAAGGGTCGTTCCGAACGACGTGGTGGTGGTCGCAAGCCATGGCGTCAAAAAGGAACGGGACGTGCTCGACATGGTTCTCGAAGATCGCCTATTTGGCGTAAAGGAGGTGTTACCTTTGGTCCTTCCAAAGAACGTAACCCCAATACCAGTCTTCCTAAGAAAATGAAGCGTAAGGCTATGCGCATGGTGCTTACCGAATTGGTTTCCGATGGAGAGCTGTTTGTTGTTGATGATATTTCATTTGGAGAGGCACGAACTAAATTGGGTAAGCAGATGTTAAATAATGTGCTCCCTAATCAAAAAAGTACATTAGTAGTCCTTTCCGATTTAGATATATCTACGGAAAAGTCGCTTAGGAATATTTCTTATGTTTCTCTCGTTTCTGTACATTCAGTTTCTCTAGAAGATTTTCTTCAACATGATGTTGTATTGACAGAACCTCAAGTTCTCGATATCCTGTCTGAGAAGTATCGCGAACAAGAAGCTTAAAAGATTTCCTCACGTATATGTCAGTATTTCAGAATAGCAATCAGACAAGAGCCAAAGAATCTTCCGAAGGTCAAGAGAATGCTTGGGGATATTCTATAATTAAACGTCCGATTATTACAGAAAAAACGTATAGGTTGGCACAGAACAATGTATATACGTTTGAAGTGTCTGATAGTACCAATAAAAAGCAAGTGAAAAAGGCTGTAGAAAAGATTTTTAATGTAGTGGTTACGAAAGTTCGTATTGTTAATAGTGAGGGAAAAAATGTACAGTTTCAATATCGAACCGGAAAAACACGTTTTGTAAAAAAAGCGTTTGTTACGGTAGCAGACGGATATAGTATTAGTATTTAGAAAGGGTAGTATATGCTGAAGTATTATAAACCATACACCTCAGGAAAACGACGTGAATCGGTAATAAACTACCGAGATAAGGTTGCTAATAAAAAGCCGCATAAGTCATTATCAAAGAGGCTGCACAAAAAAGCCGGGCGTAATAGTCGCGGGCGGATTACTGTGCGACATCGTGGCGGTGGCGAAAAACGAAAGTATCGAGAGGTTGATTTTTCTCAGACAAAATTAGGTGTACCTGCTAAGGTGGAATCTATAGAATATGATCCTAATCGTTCGGCATTTATTGCTTTAATTGCTTATCGAGATGGACAAAAATCTTATATCCTTGCTCCTTCGGGACTTGAAGTTGGAACGATTTTGAGTTTTCAAGAAGAAGCAGAATTGGAAGTTGGAAATCGAATGTGTATTAAGCATGTACCGGTTGGTACTGAGATTTACAATTTAGAGATGAAACCGGGGAAAGGGGCCCAAACAATTCGTTCTGCGGGGAGTTCCGGTGAAGTTTTGGCTGTTGAAGCTACTCATGCACTGGTACGGCTTCCTTCCGGAGAGGTGCGAAAAGTACCAAATACGGTTTATGTCAGCATTGGTCGAGTAAGTAATGAAGAACACATGCTCCAAAATATTGGACGTGCGGGACGAGCTCGTCGACGTGGGTTACGTCCGACTGTGCGAGGTAGTGCTATGAATCCGGTTGACCATCCTCATGGTGGTGGTGAAGGACGTCAGCCTGTTGGACTCAAATATCCCAAAACACCGTGGGGAAAGATTGCGCATGGGAAAAAAACACGTAAGAAAAAGAAGGCAAGTGATAAATTCATTGTTGCAAGCAGGCAGCGTAAGAAATAGCTTAAATAAGAGATCGTATGTCGCGTAGTTTGAAAAAAGGGCCATATACAAGTGATAAGCTCATGAAAAAAGTAGAGCAAGTCCGAGAAGGGAAGCGTGATTCTATAAAGACATGGTCGCGTCAGAGTACGGTTACTCCGGAAATGGTTGGCTTTACAATCCATGTTCATAATGGTAAAATCCATACACCTGTATTTGTTAAAGAAGATATGGTTGGACATAAATTGGGGGAATTTGCTCCTACGCGTAAATTTATTCGTCATGGAGGAAAGTTGAAGTAGTGTCTATTGAATAACACTTTGTATATGGAAGTATCCGCTACAGCTAAACAGATTCGAATGAGTCCGCGTAAAATGCGTATGATTGCTGATGCTATTCGTGGAAAATCATTGGAAGAGGTATACGCAATTCTTCAGGTTTCAGAAAGAAAAGCGGCACGTCACATTCAGAGTGTCGTGAAGTCTGCTGAAGCGAATGCTATACATAACCATGACCTCTCATCTGAGAAATTGTATATACGTACCATTACAGTAAATGAGAATGGTATACTAAAACGCGTTCAACCACGTGCAATGGGAGGTGCCGGTCTTTTACGTAAACGATTGTCTCAAGTACATGTTGTGTTAGATCAGCAGACAAATAAGTAGGATATATGGGAAATAAAGTACAAGCAAATTTATATCGTCTCGGGGTTATTCATGACTGGAAGTCGCGATGGTTCGGAGGAAAAAAGCAGATGGTTGAGTATTTGAAGCAAGATGAGAAGATTCGTAGTGTCATTGCTAACCATTTACCCAATGCGGGAATTAGTTATGTGGGTATTGAGCGTTCTCCTCAGAATCTCCACATTACAATTCATACCTCTAAAGCAGGAATGGTAATTGGTCGTGGTGGAACCGGGATCGATGAATTGAAAGCGAAGTTGAAGCGTGTAATGAAAAGCAAGACGGAGGTTAATGTAACGGTTGAAGAGGTTAAGAATCCAAATGAGAGTGCCCCTATCGTTGCTGAAACAATAGCCAACCAATTAGAAAAACGGATGCCATTTCGACGTGTATTAAAGCAGAATCTTAGTAATGTAGCCCAGAATAATTCTGTAGAAGGGGTTCGTATTGCTTTATCGGGGCGTTTGGACGGTTCTGAAATGTCCCGTTCCGAATATGCTACGGAAGGGAAAATTCCATTGACTACGATTCGAGCGGACATTGATTATGCCCAAAAAACGGCATATACGAAATATGGAACTGTTGGTGTTAAAGTTTGGATTTATAAAGGTGAGAAGTTGGAATTGGAACGTAAATAATGGAAAACTAGAGAATGCTTATGGTATATGCTCCTCAAAAGACGAAGTATCGTAAACGACAAAAGGGAAAACCTTCTCATAAACTTGCTCCCGCTACACGAGGAACGGAGGTGAGTTTTGGGACGTACGGACTGAAATCTTTGGAAGCTCGTTGGATTACCGATCGACAGATTGAAGCGGCGCGTAAAGCAATTAGTCGGTATACGTCTCGTGGAGGAAAAGTTTGGATTCGTATTTTCCCTGATAAGCCTATTACCAACCAAAGCCCTGAAGTTCCTATGGGGGCTGGTAAAGGAGAAGTTGAGTACTATGTCGTGGATATGCGGGCCGGTAGAATTATGTTTGAAATTGGTGGAGTTTCTAAAACTCTTGCTCAAGAAGCATTTCGACGTGCCGCAGATAAGTTACCGGTGAAGACAAGATTTGTTTCAACGGAAGAGTAGGTTATAGAAAGCTTGACGCAACATAAAAAACACGATACAATAGATCTTAGCTGTTTTTATTTAAAGCCTTATATGAAGATTGAAGAGTACAGAAAACATTCGATTGAGCAATTAGAAGAGATGGTAGTAGAACGCAAAACCGAGTTAGGAGGACTTGCGTTTCAGGAAGAGTCGGATCCGAGTAGAAAAGAAAAGCTACGTAAGGATATCGCACGTATAAAAACAATTCTTCAAGAAAAGCGTAACGTGCAAGCGAAGTAGAGATGATATATGGAAGGGTATAAACGTATTTTAAAAGGTACTATTGTTTCTGACGTCATGGATAAGACTGTCGTGGTAGAAGTATCACGGTTTAAGTCTCATCCTCTGTATGTGAAACGTGTCAAAGATAGTCGCCGATATAAAGCTCACGATGAGCACAATCAGTATAAAGTGGGGGATTATGTTGAGATTCAAGAAACTCGTCCTATCTCAAAAGAGAAAACATGGAAAGTTGTAACTTAAGAATTCCATATGATTCATGAAGGGACAAGATTAAAAGTAGCCGATAACTCGGGAGCGAAAGAAGTGCAGTGTTTTAATGTGTTGGGGGGTACCAATAAACGACATGCCCAATTGGGGGATGTTGTTATTGCCTCCGTGAAAAGTGCAGAACCACGTTCTGCTATTAGAAAACGACAGGTGGTACGTGGTGTTATTGTTCGGCAAAGTCAGCCCTACCGTCGTAAAGATGGTTCCTATATTTCATTTGATGAAAATGCGGTTATTCTTGTACAAAACCAGGAGCCGATTGGTAGTCGTGTATTTGGTCCCATTGCTCGAGAAATTAGAGAACGTAATTTTATGAAAATTATTTCTCAAGCACCGGAAGTGCTGTAACGTAAGTATAGAGCTATGAAGATTCAGAAGAATGACACTGTTCGGGTAATCACAGGTAAAGATAAGGGAGTTGAGGGTAGAGTGCTTGAAGTCGATCCTCAGCAAGGTAAAGTTCGCGTAGAAAATGCGAATGTTGTCAAAAAGCACATGAAATCTCAACAGATGGGACAAAAAGGGCAAATTATTGAGCGTCCCATCTTTATTCCTGCCTCAAATGTAATGCTTATGTGTCCGCATACAAATCAACCGACACGTGTGGGGTATACATTTGTTAATGGGAAGAAAGTACGTGTTAGTAAAAAAAGTAATAAGGAAGTTTAGTATATGGGGCGTTTGAAAGAGCATTATCAGCAAGTGGCAGTTCCCGCTTTACAAGAAAAGTTTGGAATTAATAATTACTATGCCGTGCCGTATATTCGTAAAATAACCGTTAATGTAGGTACGGGGAAACACTTTCGTGAGACTGATCAATATGCTAAAGTTGAACAGGCCTTAAGGGTGATTACCGGTCAAAAACCGGTGGGACGTAAGACTAATAAGTCTATTTCTCAATTTCGACTTCGTAGTGGGATGACTATTGGTCAAATGGTTACATTGCGTGGCGAGCGTATGTATGATTTTTTGGACCGCTTAATAACAATAGCCTTTCCGCGTACACGTGATTTTCGTGGAATAGGCTTGCAAAAAATTGATGAAAATGGTAACCTTAATTTTGGAATCCCCGAGCATAATATTTTTCCGGAGCTCTCTAATGAAGAATTAGAAATGAGCTTTGGAATGCAAGTAAACATTACAGTGGATAATTCTAATCGCGAGAAAACAATTTTTCTTTTAGAGCAAATGAATTTTCCATTTAATAAAGAATGATATTTATGGCGCGAAAGTCGAAAATTGTAAAGGCACAAAAAACTCCAAAGTTTTCTACACGGCGTGTTAACCGTTGTTTTAAATGCGGACGGAAGCGTAGTTATATGCGAGACTTTGATCTGTGTCATCGCTGCTTTCGAGAAACCGTAGCTGCCGGATATATTCCGGGGGTGTGGAAATCAAGTTGGTAAGAGAGATATATGCAGACTGACCCTATAGCTGATATGCTAACCCGAATCCGAAATGCGCAACGCGTGAATAAGCGTACAGTACGTATTCCGTATTCGTATATTAAATTTGAAATAGCAAAAGTTTTGAAGACACATGGCTTTGTGTCTGATGTAGATCAGGATGAAGATACAATTCTGGTTACTTTAATTAAAGATCGTATCACTGATTTACAGCGTGTGAGCAGACCGGGGCAACGTGTTTTTGCAAAAGCTCACAATTTGGAGACAAATTTGAAACAGGGGTATGGAAGAGTGATTGTTTCCACTCCTCGAGGTGTCTTGGAAAGCCGTACCGCACGGCAAGAAAATTTGGGCGGTGAAATATTATGTAAAGTGTGGTAGTATGTCGCGTGTCGGAAAATATGCAATCGAAATTCCGGAAGGAGTAACTGTAAGTAAAGAAGGGCAAAAAGTTAGTGCTCAGGGACCGAAAGGAGTTCTTGAGGTGTACGTAGGAGATTCATTTGCAGTAGAAAATGATAATACGCATATAACCGTAACCCCTTCTGCGCAACAGATTACTCAAGAATTGAAAGCATACTGGGGGTTGTATCGTTCCTTAGTAGCTAATATTATTACCGGTGTATCTGAAGGGTATTCTAAAAAGCTTTCAGTGGAAGGAGTTGGATATCGGGCCCAGCTTGATGGAGAAAACACACTTGTTCTTAATCTCGGTTATTCTCATGAAGTTCGTGTAGAAGCTCCGGAAGGTATAGATTTTGCTGTAGAAAAAAATCAGATTACCGTAAGTGGAATTGATAAACAGCAGGTTGGACAAGTAGCAGCTGATATTCGTTCCAAACGTCCTCCCGAACCCTATAAAGGGAAAGGGATTCGATATGCGGATGAAATTGTCCGTATGAAAGAAGGTAAAACGGCTTCGTAATTAATTTTGCTATATGAAAGAGCTTCGATTTAAGAGACATCGACGAAATCTGCGAAAGCGACGTGCTCGAGGTAGTATTATCGGCACTTCAAACAAACCTCGCTTCTCAGTTTTTCGGAGTAATAAGTATGTATACTGTCAGCTAATTGATGATGTGGAGGGAGTAACGATTCTTGGAGTTCACAGTAAGTCGTTGGCTCCTGAGAGGAACGTGAATACTGATGTTGCCAAACAAGTGGGACAAGCAGTTGCAGAAAAAGCTCAGGAAAAAGGAATTAAGCGAACTGTTTTTGACCGTGGCTATCATCAGTACGAAGGTAATATAGCGGCATTGGCAGATGCTGCGAGAGCTGCGGGACTCAAGGTTTAAGTAATCCAGGTATATGGCCAAAGGAAAAGATCACAAACAGTACGAATATCGAGTTATCGACATCGCTCGCGTAACGCGTGTCATGGCCGGGGGGCGTCGATTCTCTTTCCGAGCTACAGTTGTTGTCGGTGACCAGCAGGGAAGTGTTGGTGTAGGTACGGGGAAAGGAGCTGATACGAGTACTGCTATTGAAAAAGCCTATAATAACGCCATTAAAAATTTAGTATATGTTCCAACATCCACGGGAACTGTAAAAATGGATACCGAAGTGAAGTTCGGAGGGGCAAGAGTTCTTGTTAAACCTGCCCCGGAAGGACATGGTATTGTTGCCGGTGGTGCAGTTCGGACTGTGTTTGATTTAGCCGGTATTCGTAATGTAACTTCCAAAATGCTCGGGAGTAATAATAAGTTAAATAACGCTCGAGCAACTATTCGAGCATTAGTAACTACCCAAAGATATGAAGATGCACGACATTCAACCCAAGCATAAGCCACAAGATCGTAAACGTATCGGACGAGGAGATCGAAAGCGAGGGACCTATTCCGGTCGCGGAATTAAAGGTCAGCGTGCTCGTTCCGGTGTATCTGAATTAGCTTTCTTTTCCGGTGGAGGACCTACATTAGCCGGTAAAGGAGATAAGATTGTTCATAAATTACGTGGAGAAGGCAATAATGTCCCCAGTCGTAATCAAGCCAAATGGTGGCGAGTACTTAATGTTGATGATCTTAACCGTCATTTTGAAGATGGAGCGCGAATTAGTATTGAAGAGCTCTATCAAAAAGGACTTATTTCCAAAACCGTGCGTCATGTTAAAATTTTAGGACGAGGAACGTCTGAAAAGCGATTTGTCTTTGAAAATGTGAAAGTTTCCAAGTCGGTACTCGAACAATATTCTGTATCATAGTTCCTCAGATTGAGGTTATTCAGGAAGCATTGTTGTAAAATAGATTTTGTGTTATGTCACGGTGGTTGTATGTATTTAAAATTCCGGAGCTGAGAAATAAAATCTTCTTTGTTTTTGGAGTATTAGTACTATTTCGGTTACTTGCCGCTATTCCTGTCCCGGGTGTTAATTTTGCTCGTATTCAAGAACTATTTCAATCCAACGAATTCTTAGGATTTGTTGATATTTTTGCGGGTGGAGGATTATCCAATCTTTCTATTGTTATGATTGGTTTGAGTCCGTTTATTACCGCTTCAATTATTATGCAGCTTCTTACATTGGTTGTTCCGCGACTATATACGTTATATAAAGAAGAAGGAGAACAAGGGCGCCAAAAGTTTATGCAATATACACGTATGCTTATGGTCCCCATATCTCTTATGCAAGCGGTGGGATTTACCTCACTTTTACGTCAGCAGGGAGCAATTGAGCAAGGTTCGGTCTTTGAAGTTGTCGTTAGTATTCTTATGATTGTTGCGGGTACCACTGTGCTTATGTGGCTTGGAGAGTTGATTACCAGCAAAAATATTGGAAATGGTATTTCTATGCTTATTTTTGCCGGAATTATTTCGAGTGTGCCTCAGCAGGTGAGTCAGTTAGTAATCAATTTTGACCCGAGTCAGCTTCCGCTATACGGTGGAGTTACGATATTTGGTATTATTGCGGTATATTTTGTGATTCAAGTTACTCAAGCGCAGCGTAATATTCCTATTTCGTATAGTAAACAGGCTCGAGGAAATGTCTCGAATGCGAACGTCAGTACATACTTGCCGTTGCGTGTGAATCAAGGGGGGATTATTCCGATTATTTTCGGTCTTGCATTAATGATTTTTCCACAAACAGTGGCCCGTCTTCTTGTGGGGTTAAACAACGATACGGTCTCACAGGCAGCTCAGTTTGTGCAGACACTGTATGAGAATCCGTTTTTCTACGATATTACGTATTTCCTCTTAGTATTTGGTTTTACGTTTTTCTATACTCAGTTAATTTTTGAACCCAATCGTATTGCGGATAATTTACAGAAGCAGGGAGGATTTATTCCCGGCTTGCGTCCGGGAGAACAAACCGAACAATATTTGCAGTATCTTTCTCGACGCATTGTTGCCATTGGTGCGACAGGACTCGGGCTTATCGCTGTGCTTCCCCGGATTGTGGATGATGTGACATCTACAGATCTTAATATCACCATTGGCGGAACTGCGCTTCTTATTGTTGTCTCGGTTGTTCTTGAAACTATGCGTCAGATAGAATCCCAAATTATTGTGCGAGATTACGATTCTTTGCGTTGATAACTTAGTAAAATACGTAAGAAAAGAATTCGGATTAAAAACGTCGGTCAATCATCCCTCTATTAGACGCGGAAGTACCTATAAGAGTTATAGGTACTTCTAAATCTTTTTCCAAGTGAATAATGTTTCTCTTCGATAATTCCCGCTTGATGGTCAATGAAGAGCCGTTCTTTGGTTTGTGTTATCTCTGTCTCATGATTTAGTATACGTGGGGTTATAAGAGCTCCAGCTCCGATACACAAGGTACAGTTCGAATTTACAAATGCTGCTGGTATTTGACGAATTTTATAGGTGTGTGTATATCTACGAACAGTGTGCCCGGCGTTTGGCGAGCCGGTTCGTATTGCAAGGGTGAATTCATTTGCGAGAAACGAAACTAGAAGCCATCTCAAAAATATTCTTTCGGAATATCTATCATACGCATATGAAGACGACAGAGCGTATGAACGAATTTTGGGTATGGTGGGCCGTAGGCATTAAATGCCAGTGAATACGTCTCTGTCGCCTTCATATATTTCCACCTTCAATAATTTTGAGATGACCTCTACTTTTCCTTTTGCTTCTGATCCGTATTGACCGCCGACTATGATTGTTACGTTTTTGGTCATAAAAAGGAGCGGGTAACGGGATTCGAACCCGTGTTTCTGCCATGGCAAGGCAGTGTAATACCACTATACGATACCCGCAGTACCTTGCATTCTATCATGAGGATCCAGTTTTTGCAATTTAAACATTTTTATAGGAAGTCATTCTTTTTGAAGAAAAAGTAAAGACCAATCCAGATAGTGATGATGAGCAGTAGAACATATATGGGGGAATACGGGCTTTCCAAAATAAATCCGAGTGGTAGACGCGATCCTAAAAGGGCAATAATAAGTGCCGGCGGCGCAAAACTCACGGATAAAATGGTAAGCGTATGGATATTTTCGTTTAGCTTACGATTGATGGAGGCATTGGCACTTTCTCCAAAGGCTTCGATGGTTTCTTTGAGATTTTTAAGAATTTCCCAAATATAGATATTACGCGAAAGAATACGGTTGAACTGACGTTTATTGAATGTGTAATCCGGGAAATAATAGTCCAGATACTGAACAGAAGTAGAAATAGTCGGTTTATGGAGGCGAATAATTTTACGAAAATCCAGGACATCGCGTTTGACAATGGAAATTTCTTTGGTCATTTCAAATTCCCGTCCCTTAAATACTTCTTCTTCAATTGCTTCAATACGGGATGCGATTCTATCGAGCGGAATAATACAGGCGTAAAGCATTGTCTCCAGAATATGGAGGTACAGATCAACCGGATGTTCGAATGCGGACGGATGAGATTCGGACGAGCTGAAAAGATCACGCAGAAAGTGAATATCCTCTCGATGAGCGGTGATCAGATATCCTTGGGTCAAGATAATGTCAATTTCAATAGGAATGTTTTTACGTGCTATTTTATCGTGTAACGGATAATGAAGCACAATCGACATGTAAGAAGGAAATGCCTCTACCCGTTGGAGGTGAAACGGTCCCTCCAACATCTCTTCGGTTGAGTCACGTAAGGGTACGATTTCTCGTAATTTGGCCATATCTTCGTCCCGATCCGGATGAATGTCCAGCCAGACAAAGTTTTGAAATGTGATCTGTCTCATGTAATTTGGTGTTTATTACTGGTATTGTACGTTGTATCGTTCGGAGACGTCAAATGCAGGTAAGGTAGTTGGGAAACTTCAATATGTTCTAGAAGTCAGCTCAAAAACATTCTTTTGGAATATCTATCATACGTATATGAAGGCAACAGAGACGTATTCACTGGCATTTAATACCTACGGCCACACCCTATCCCAAAATTCGTTCATACGCTCTGTCGCCTTCATATACTTCCACCTTCAATAATTTTGAGATGGCCTCTGGTATGTCAATGAACTGCTTATTTACATGGTTATTGCAGTCGTAATGTGTTATCCGATTAGGTCTTGTTATTTCGGATATGATATACTGCGAATAAATAACTAAATATGAATATGCATACTAACCCTGATATCTTTAAAGCGTACGACATTCGCGGCATTTACGAAAAAGACATTACTACGGAAACGGCATACCGACTGGGACGGGTGTTTGCACGATTTCTTACCGAGCGCAAGAGTGAAGGGAAACCTATGACTTTGGTTCTCGCTCGAGATATGCGTGATTCCGGGACAACTCTTCAGCAGGAAATGGAAAAAGGCTTGCAGGCTGAAGGTGTCCGAATTATTGATATTGGTATGGTTTCCACACCGACGTTTTATTATGCTACATTAGAATATCAAGCGGACGGAGGAGTAATCATTACCGCTTCTCACAATCCTGCGGAATATAACGGATTTAAGTTGGTTCGGGAAAATGCCATTCCGATCTCCGGAGACAACGGCATGTATGAAATTCGTGACCGTGTTATGGAGGAATCCGTCTCGGTAGAGTCAGATAAGACTGAGGAGAAAGCGGAAAAGGAAGAAAAACCGGATACGCTCGCACGGTATGTGGAGCATATGTTAGCTCACCGTAATGCGCAACGTCCGATCGAGCCGCTTAATATTGTCGTTGATACGGCAAATGGTATGGGAGCGCTTGATATCAAGGAGTTTTTCGACCGTATTTCGGATGTTACATATACTCACCTTTATCCCGAATTGGACGGTACATTCCCCAATCACGAAGCAAATCCCCTTAAAGAAGAGACGCTTACTGATCTGAAGGCTAAAGTGCGGGAAGAAAATGCGGATTTTGGAATTGCTACGGATGGTGACTTTGATCGAGTTGCGTTTGTCGATAACGAAGGAAATACGATCCGACCGGACATTGCCGGCGCTTTACTGGTCTCAGCGCTTTTGGAAGATTATCAGGGAATGCCTGTTCTGTATGATCTGCGTTCGTCAAATGTGTTGCCCGAAAAAATTAGTGAAGCCGGAGGTGAGCCGGTGATGACGCGTGTGGGTCATTCTTTCATTAAAGATCAGATGCGAGAACGATCAGCGCTGGTTGCAATTGAGTTTTCGGGCCACTTTTATTTTGATATCAAGCGACACGGTGCTCATGCATACTTTGAGAATCCTTTGCTTGTCATGATAAAACTCATGGAACTGCTTTCAAGTACCGGTCAGTCCTTGGCTGAACTAACCGCTCCGCTCTTCCGTTATGAACACTCGGGGGAAATAAATTTCGAAATTAAGCGTAATAAAGCGGAGGTTATTGAAGAAGTGAAGCAGTATTTTTCGGAAGGAACAGTTAATGAAATGGACGGGGTTCGCATAGATCATGGACGGTTTTGGCTTTTGGTACGGGCATCTAATACCGAGCCCGTAGTGCGTCTGATTGTGGAAGCAACGGATAGAGATACTATGGAACAAGTTATACAAGAAGCGCGTGAGATTATTACTCGGTAGTTGTTGTGTTGTATTAAATAATGTAGTATCCTGAAAAAAAGTTTTTATGATCGAGCATACAACATCTCCGCAGGAATACTCTATAAGTTTCGTGTCTTCGGAAGTCGAACCGTTTTCCAAGACCGGAGGATTGGGAGACGTAGCCGGCCAGCTTCCGTTTGAATTACAAGCGTCCGTCAAAAACATTCACATTATAACTCCGTTATACGGAACCATTTCCACTCGGGACTGGAACATAGAACTGGAGAAAGATTTCGGTATGGTGGAGGTTGCTGAAGAAACATATGCCTCTTTTCAAATTTATCGGACGGAGTATGAAGGATTGACAGTGTACTTTGTGGATTCACCTGAATATTTCTCGGATGTGAATCAAATGTATCTTGATAACACCACCTCTGCGCGTAATAATGCGCGTTTTTTAATATTTAGTCTTGGAGCGTTACTGTTTCTTGCGGACTTTGAAGAGAAGCCTGATATTATTCATTGTAATGATTGGCATACAGGATTAATTCCCGAACTTGTTGAACGGGAATATAACGGATTTGATTTTCATAATACGTTCGCGGATACGAAAACACTTTTTACGATTCATAATTTATATTTTCAATCCGGAACTCATGAAGATGCGATTACCGCAAATGATAACGGACATTCTCAGTTACCTTTGCTTACGGAATCGGATGAGCTTAAGAATATTAATTTTGCCAAGCGAGGAATTATTCATTCGGATGCGGTTAATGCTGTATCACCGCGATATGCTCAAGAGATTATGATGCCTAAATTCGGCGAAGAACTGCATGTTATTCTTAAGAACCGGAAGTATAAAGTTTTTGGTATTCTTAATGGAATTGATAACAATGAATTCAATCCGGCGACCGATCCCGGACTGAACAAACAGTATGATGGAGACAATTCCGCTTATAAAGAAGCAAATAAGCGATATATTCAACAGCAATTCGGGCTTACGGAAGGCTCTCGTATTCCGGTCATTGCTATGGTTACTCGTATTACCGAACAGAAAGGAATTGATCTTATTAAGAATATTTTACCGTATCTGTTAGAGCGTAATGTGGAATTTATTATTCTTGGTGGCGGTGAACAACATTACGAAGATTTCTTTACGGAAATAGAGGCAAAAAATTCGGAGCGGATGTATGCTCAATTTGAATTTAATGCTATGTGGGAGACGCAAATTCTTGCCGGCGCGGATGTGTTTTTGATGCCTTCACGATTTGAACCGGCGGGGTTGGGACAACTCAAAAGTTTGAGATATGGCTGTATTCCGATTGTTCATGCTGTTGGAGGACTTATGGATTCCATTGTAAATATTTCACCGCTTCAGAAAACAGGGAATGGATTTGTATTTTATTCCTATAATTCGTATGAGCTCTACGGGGCAATTATTCGCGCGTTGGAATATTATAAGGATCGAAATTCTTGGTATGAACTGGTGGCTCGTTCCATGCACCAGACGTTTTCTTGGGAAATTCCGGGAAAACAGTATGTAGAGCTCTATCGTAATATGATAGAAAATCGGATTCAACCCATTGATGAATAAGAGGAAAGGTTAGAGATATTCGGAGTCTATTCGTTCCAAAAAGTCAGGTAGTTGCGGATGTTGGAAATAGATGTGGCCGTTTTTGTGTTCGACCAAGCGTGAGAGGAATGCCGTATCCGCGTCGTAAATACGAGTGAGTGCGTCAAGCATATGCGAAAGGTCGCGAGAAATATCCTGAAGACCGGATATTGAGAGTGTTCGGGCGGATAGATGAGAGTCAAGTGTTTGTAATGACGACTCGAGAAGAGAGTGTGCAATGGTGATGTAAGAGAGAAGATGATCTTTCGTTGCTTCATCAAGGGAACTGTCTCGGTCCCAATATGTTTGCTCGACGGCATGACGTGTGTGCTCAATACGTAAAGAAAGATCAAAGCGCAGAAGTTCTCGCCATGGGTCGGCAATCGCGTGACCGGTCTCATCTAACACCTGATCTCCTATACTCTGTTGGTTAAGGAGGTTAAAGATCTTAAAGAGATGAACATAAATCCAGCGGCCGCGATCTTCGGGGACCATCCAGCCCCAATTACAGGCCCGTTTAAGGAGCAAAGTATGAAGTTCGAGTTGTTCTATGTGAGAAAGGTTATGGATATGGTGCATATCTAAAGGAGAAAGAGAGTCTTCTTTGGTCTCCGGCGCGTATTGGGTTACGCAATGATCTATGAGGTGGGCAAAGACGGTGCCGGTACGCCAAAAAATAAACGGATAATCTTTATATAACTCGGATCCTTCATCATCAATCCCCGGATAAAAGCCATCGAACCGAAAGACCGGCGCGTGAGCGGGCCCCCACGACACTCGATCAATGGAGATAACGGACAGATCGGTTTCTGAAAATTCTTCAACCAGGGAGGACGGGTCATGAAATACAAATTCGTAGTTCTCTTCGTTGAGGATCTGTTGCCATGTCTCGTGAATGAGGGGAAGCGCATACTTTGCAAGTCCCATGAATTCGAAGTCGGAGGCATAGACTAACACCGCGTTATCCGGAGCCGCTTCGCATTCTTGGTAAATGGTTTGTTTATAATGTTCAATCGCTTTTTGATGATCATATGCGCGTTCGACTTGAGTTTGGGTGACGTCAAAGCCTCCCGCTTCCAAGGCAAGCCATACTTTTTCGGAAATGGCGGTATTGATGGGTAAGGCCATGATCCGATTTCCTTCGGTATCCTCAACTCGATACGGCAGATACGTAAGATCGGTGAGATGGTTTCGTATATTAAAGGGGGTGTTCCGTGCTTGCAGATTGGGGAACATGACATAAGACAGATTTTTGGTAAGATACGTGGAAATTATATTCTCACGATATGAAGCTTCCGGAGAGAAAAGTCCCTCGTGTGCGGGACGAGGGATCTCATATTCTTCGTGAAGCAGTTGACGATTGAGATCTATTTCTCGCACATGGTCTTCAGAAGTGGCAAGGCCGGTATGGACATGGTGGGCATGAGTCAAGACGGGATGAACATATCCCTCTTGAAATCCTTTTACCAAACGTTGGAGTCCGTCGGGACGGTACGCCTGAAGTTGAGAATATAGTTCGTTACTGGCGTCAAGCCAAACCGGAATGTCTAAGTCGCGTGCAAGTTCCAGCAAATAGTCATGGAGCGGTTTTTCTTCGGGAAAGTTATTCAGGAAATGATTGGTTACCGGATAATACGTATATCCGGTTTTTTGGCCGACTTCATTGAGAAAGTGTTGTTCCATCTCCCAGAACGGTTCGTGAGAGTGAAATCCGAGAAGAATATTGATGCGTTTTTTCATACCGAAAGTGTTAGAGGTGATCTCCAAATTATTGAAGGTGAAAGTATATGAAGGCGATAGAGATGTATTCACTGGCATTTAATGCCTACGGCCTACCATACCCAAAATTCGTTCATACGCTCTGTCGCCTTCATATGGGGATGATAGATGTTCCGAAAGAATATTTTTGAGATGGTTTCTAGTCGAAGTAGGCCCGGACAATGTATTCTTTTACCATCCGATCGGTGTGAAAGTAGGCACCGTTGATTGCGATAGCATTTCGCATGATTTCCTGATATTCATCACGATGTTGGTAATACTTGGGGATGATGACGTACTCCAACTTATTATAGAGAGATTCGTGTTCGGTCTCGGTCTGCGGTTCTATACCCCAACCGGTTTTTTCTTCCACACAACCTTCCAGCCACCACCCGTCAAGGGTGCTGAGGCTGGGGATACCGTTGAGAGCGGCTTTCATCCCGCTGGTACCTGAGGCTTCTTTGGGAATTTGAGGATTGTTAAGCCAGAGATCGACTCCACTGATCATGTAATGAGCTATCTTCATGCTGTAGTCTTCCAGAAAGACAATTTTGATTTTACCCCCCAGGCGTTCCATATAGGAGTACAGATCTTCAATAAGTTTTTGAGACGCGTCTTCATCCGGGTGAGCTTTTCCGGAAAAAACGAATTGGACATTGCCGATTTCATTATGGATTTTCATGAGTCGTTCCAGATCGTCAAAGATAAACGAAGGACGTTTGTATAAAGTCATGCGTCGTCCAAAACCGATCGTAAACGTATCGAGATCAAGTTCCGTGCCGTCTACTTGGCGAACATAGTCAATAAGCTTTTGCTTTTCGGCTTGATGAGCATTCCAAAGTTCATTTCGAGGGAGGCGGAGAGCATTACGAAGTATACTCGGTTCTTGATCCCAGCCCGGAAGATGATGGGAAAAAAGTTGACTCATATGGTCTCCTACCCAAGTGTTGACGTGAATACCATTCGTTATTGCTTCAATATCATACTGAGGGAACATTTCCAAAGATACTTCCCGATGTTTTTTGGCGACTCCGTTGATAAAGCGAGAAAAGTTCATCGCCAGATGCGTCATATTTAATCGATCTTCGTCATCCGAGCTCATTGTGTACATTTCTTCGGGAATATAATCCGACCCGAGAATGGATTCCACCATAGAACGATCGAACTTTTCGTGGGCGGCCGGAACCGTAGTATGAGTCGTGAAGATACATTTATTTCGTAACATATGAAGGTTCTCATCCATGGACTGGGTGTCATCATACATGTACTTTAAAACTTCTGCGGTTAAGAGGCTCGAGTGACCTTCGTTCATATGATAGAGATCAATGTTTCGGCAACCAATAGCGCCTAACATACGTACCCCGCCGATACCGAGTATAGCTTCTTGCTTGAAGCGATGGTACGCATCACCAATATACAGGCGGTTGGTAATTTCTCGGTCTTGAGGATCGTTTTCTTCAAGGTCTGTGTCGAGGAAGTACACGGGAACTTCGAATCCGGAACGTCCTTTGACGGAATATTCCCATACCCCAACAGTTATATCTCGTCCTTCCAGGGTGACTGTTACGGTATGAGAGAGAGAGGTGAGAAAATCATGCGGATTCCACTCTTCGGCAGAGGAGGTCTGAGTTCCATTTTCATCCACATGTTGTTCAAAATATCCGGAGGCATACCGTAGAGAAACTCCGACGGTGGGAACGCGGAGATCCGCGAGGGATTTGAGCGTATCGCCGGCCAGAACTCCCAGACCGCCGCTATATGTAGGCATATCAGAGGTGAGGCCCATTTCCATACAGAAATAGGCGATTTGGTCTTGATGGAGGGGGAGACGTTGTTCAAAGTGACGTTCTTTCATAGGTGTATATTATATGTACTCTAAGTATATCAGGTTTCTGTGAAAAGAGCCAAAGGGGAGATATTTTCAGATTCAAACCGACATATGTGGTAAAATACGAGAAAGACTAATCCGTATTTATGAAAACACCCGCCATTCTCGGTCTCAATTGGAAAATGCATCCCGCCTCTCGAAAAGAGGTGCAAGGGATTATAGAAGAATTGGCTGCGAGTCTTTCTTTGATGCGACATTCTCAAATTACTATATTTCCTCCGACGCTTTTCTTTGATGAGGTACGGAGCATGCAAGAACAGACTCAATTATATATATCTCGAGGAGTTCAGGAAATAAGTGATATGGCAACAGGATCTCGTACGGGAGAAATCGGTGCCCCTATGGCCGCAAATAGTGGCGCGGAATATGCGTTGATCGGTCATTCGGAAACCCGTCAATATAACGCAGTCTCTGATCAAGACGTAGAGCGGAAGTTTCAACGAGCTGTGGAGCACAGTATTGTCCCCATGGTATGTGTGGGGTATCAGGAAGGTAGTGAAAGTGGGGAGGTGAACTACACTGTTCTTAAAGAGCAAGTACAAACGGTTTTGGAAGATAAACGATCTTATATCCGTGATAACGGTATTATTATCGCTTACGAACCCACGTGGGCAATCGGCACCGGCGTACCGGCCGATCCCGAGACAATCGAGACGGTGGCCTTGTTTATTCGAAAAATTATTGCCGAAATTGCCGGGCAAGATACGCGAGACACGACATATATTCTCTACGGAGGGAGTGTGGACAGCTCCAACGTCAGTCGGTTTACCGAGGTGGAGAATATCAACGGCTTTTTGTTGGGCGGCGCATCTCTCAAACCTCAGGAAATTACCGGTATTGTTGATCAGATGGAATTATAATGGAGATGGTTTTTCGTAAACAGTGAATAGCAGTTCGTAAGCAAGGTTGATATAAATGCCTTTCGGGCATGATATACGATTAATACACAGTGGATATACCGTAGATATACGGCTGTTTGAGGCGTAGTTCGTATCTCGGATGAAAAGCAAACCTGGCTGTGACCTCCTCTTTTTAAAGATCACATATTCGTCCGAGTATTTTTTGAACGTCGACATGGCAGTCCCCACGAAAATAGGCTTTCGATAGAAAGCCGTAAAAAACACGCCGGTGTTTTTTAAGTGTCCGTCCAAACGTCGATAAAGAGTGAGGTGCCCGAAGGGCGGAGGAGTTTTCGTCAAAACCTCCTTTCCCTAACGGACATTTCCTCCTTAGAAAGGAGGAAAACACAACCTGTGGATATGTCGACACGTAAGTGTTTTTTAAGTGTCCGTTCGAGAATCGAGGGTGCTCCCGCTAGGATTCGAACCTAGAACGGCGGTTCCGAAGACCGCTGTGATATCCAGTTTCACCACAGGAGCTGTGTTAAGAAGAAGAGGTGTGAACGATTTTGTCCTGAGAATGAGACTCAATCTGCTCGTTTTGTTCGGATTGCATTATGGCAAGGAGGCGTAAACTTTCCCAGACCAGACCGATAAGAAGGAATGTGATTGCCAATCGCCCCACTTGTTGGGCTTGCACGGTCATATCAGTCAGTACAAAGTACGGAAGAAAAATAAGATTCACAATCCCTAATCCAATCGGGATTTTACCAGATAGACGTAATAAGGGCAAGGCAAGGACAAACACTACCCAGAAAATCCGTTCTTCCGAACGTGTAATCCCAAGGGTTTTGAGAAGGAAAAGGTTAAGGTAGGTCATTGCAATATATACAAGAATCAAAATAACAATTTCTGTGAGATGACGTGAGAGGTAAGAACGGAAGGATTGGTACCGGGATATGATTTTGTTTTGCATATGGAGAGTTCAGTTTGGCAGCCTCGACGGGATTCGAACCCGTGTTACCAGGATGAAAACCTGGCGTCCTGGACCAGACTAGACGACGAGGCCAAATACTTTCTCTATTATAACGCTTGTACTACATACGTCAATAATTTTGAGATGACCTCTAGTATTTGAAATCTATGAAAGAGAAGCCGGAAGAAAGAAGTCTGAAGGGAGAAGTTGGGAGCGAGTATTGTGATATATGGTAGTGGGTAGCAAGTGAATAGATGATATACGGGTGTTTGAGGCGTAGTTCGTATCTCGGATGAAAAGCAGACCTGGCTGTGTCCTCCTCTTTTTAAAGATCACATATTCGTCCGAGTATTTTTTAAACGTCGACATGGCAGTCCCCACGAAAATAGGATTTCGATAGAAAGCCGTAAAAAACACGCCGGTGTTTTTTAAGTGTCCGTCCAAACGTCGATAAAGAGTGAGGTGTCCGTAAGGACGGAAGAGTTCCCCCTAATTTTGAGATGGTTTACAGGTGCATGAAGGGGAGGTATTGTCTTCAGTACTTCGAACTTACTCAATGTATTGACACGACTAAGAACTTGTACTAAAGTGTTATATAGTCATTCGCAAAAGGCGAGTGAACCGAACATTTACAATTACATTATATAACTCAATACTGAGTTTGTACGAGCAATCTGCCGTCTTTTATGAGAGTTTGATCCTGGCTCAGGATGAACGCTAGCGGCGTGGATAAGGCATGCAAGTCGTACGAAGATATATCGATCTCCGGATCGGTACCATCTTAGTGGCAGACGAGTCAGTAAAACCTTGGTAACCTGCCCTTGAGTCCGGGATAACTCGGGGAAACCCGAGCTAATACCGGATGGTCTCTAATTTCTTCAAGAAATTAGAGTAAAGCCTTCGGGCGCTCGAGGAGGGGCCTAGGCCGTATCAGCTTGTTGGTGAGATAATAGCTCACCAAGGCGATGACGCGTAGGGGGTCTGAGAGGATGGTCCCCGACGATGGAACTGAGACACGGTCCATACTCCTACGGGAGGCAGCAGCCGAGAATCTTCCGCAATGCACCGAATGGTGTGACGGAGCGACGCCGCGTGGAGGAATGAAGTCCCGAGGGATGTAAACTCCTGTCGTAGGGGAACAAGGTATACTGAGGGTACCCTACTATGAGGAGCTGCCAATTTCGTGCCAGCAGCAGCGGTAACACGAAAGCTCCGAGCGTTATCCGGATTTATTGGGCGTAAAGGGTCCGCAGGCGGAAATGTAAGTCTTTGCTTAAAGACTCGCGCTCAACGCGAGTACGGGCATCGAAACTACATTTCTAGAGGATGTCAGAGGTGGGCGGAACTCATGGTGTAGCAGTGAAATGCGTTGATATCATGGGGAACACCAAAGGCGAAGGCAGCCCACTGGGGCATTCCTGACGCTCAGGGACGAAAGCGTAGGTATCGAAGCGGATTAGATACCCGCGTAGTCTACGCCGTTAACGATGGGTACTAGGCATGCACGGAATCGACCCCGTACGTGCCGAAGCTAACGCGTTAAGTACCCCGCCTAGGAAGTACGGCCGCAAGGCTAAAACTCAAAGGAATAGACGGGAGCTCGCACAAGCGGTGGATCATGTGGTTTAATCCGATAATGAGCGAGGAACCTTACCAGGGCTTGACATCTGGCTGCACGCCCATGGAAACATGGGAAGCCTTCGAGGGTGCCAGACAGGTGATGCACGGTTGTCGTCAGCTCGTGCCGTGAGGTGTTCCGTTAAGTCGGTTAACGAGCGCTACCCTCGTCCTAAGTTATACGTGTCTTAGGAGACTGCCCGGGTTAACCGGGAGGAAGGGGGGGCTGACGTCAAATCAGCGTGTCCCTTATGTTCTGGGCGACACACATGATACAATGGGAGATACAACGGGTCGCAACATTGCGAAATGTAGCTAATCCCTAAAAATCTTCCCCAGTTCGGATTGAAGGCTGCAATTCGCCTTCATGAAGCTGGAATCGCTAGTAATCGCGAATCAGCCTCGTCGCGGTGAATTTGTTCCCGAGCTTTGTACTCACCGCCCGTCACGTCAAGGGAGCCGGTAATACCCGAAGCTTCTCCTTTAGGAGGAGTCACGGTAGGACCGGTAACAGGGACGAAGTCGTAACAAGGCATCCGTAGCGGAAGCTGTGGATGGATCACCTCCTTTCTAAGGAGTCCTTGATTCTTTCTCTTTGAGAAAGAAGACGGTCGATCCCTCGTCCAAAGACGAGAGGCTACCTTTTTAGGAAAAATCCTTACGTTGTGACGTAAGGTCGGTAGATTGCTCCTACAAGTTCAGTATTTTTTTATGGACCGAACTTCTCAATTGATTATGATTTTTGTGATCCTCATTGTTGCCCAGCTGGTAGGGATGTGGGCGATCGTAACATTTGATTTGGGAATTCAGTTGGATGCTGATGATGCGTTTAAGATGTTTCAGCTTTTGATGATTACGTGGTTGGTTGCGGAACGAATGACCGCGAATGAAGAGAAGTAAAAGAAGTACTAAAGTAAAATGGCTTTTTTGAATATAAAGAAATGTTCGTATTTGGATTTTGAAAAAATAACTTTTGGGAAGAAGTGTTCTAAATAAGAGGGGAGAAAAGTTTTATAAGAAGGTTCTACGTATTTACAGTAGGGCAAAGTTAACGTAGAATAGGCAAAGAAACCAATCATGTGCGTGTAGCTCAGCCGGTCAGAGCGCTTCCTTGACGTGGAAGAGGTCCTTGGTTCAAATCCAAGCACGCACACATTTTTATACAGAGAAAACTTGTGCTATACTATTAGCTAGTACCTTCCACAAAGCAGGAGAGTTTCCATGTCTGTAGCACCTCTAAATTTCCGGTACTTATTTGAGCCGGATGTTACGCTTTATGTAATATTTAGCGTTTATAACTATGATTGTTTTTTAGAACAAGAAGAGGAGTTCTTAATTCGGGTTTTAAGGTCTCGCGAAGAGACGGTGTATTTCTTTGAACAAGATTTGCCTACCCGGGATTTATATTCTTCCATTGTCTACATCTATAAAGAGGATAAATTGGGGGAAATTGAAGAAATATGTTTGGACATTATAGAAGAAGACAATGGGGAAGATGATATTGATTTAGAAGTTGAATAAGTATGTTATATGTAAAAGCGAGAGACCGTTCTCTCGCTTTTTATATGTTGACAGATATGTGTTTAT
>JAHEOE010000107.1 GCA_018609785.1 Minisyncoccota bacterium
AGAGCATTCCGCTCTGAGTACCTTTCCCCGCGCCCGGTTTGCCGAGCATGACCAGCGTTTCATACTGTAACTGTGTCATATATAAATTCTATTATCATTATACGCCTATCATACCGTATTCTCGCTTGATATGCAAAGGTTGTGGGATTATTTTCGAGAAAAAGAAAAAAAGGGCGTACTCTTTAAGTAGCCCTTACAACTTTAATCATTTACAGACCTAACTCCCAGTAGAAGTATAGGTCGGTAAATCTTTTGTTAAGGAGGAGCATAAGGTTACCCTCCTCCTCTTTGCTCGCTGGTAACATATCGCAGGGTAACACGACGGGAAACCATTGTCCGTCTACTTTATAGTAACGGAAGACTATATAATCCCATTCCAGGAACTTGTCGTTCCAAATACCTTTTGTGAAATGAGCTGCTAATTTTTCCTTTTTCTTTTTTGAAGAAGGAACTTCAAAAATTAGAAACTCGTTATACTTATGTTGGATTAGATTCATTTTTACCCTCTCACAAGAAGCTTTTCAGTGTTAACATTCATTCTTTACTCCACCTCCCGAATGCTTCTTCACAAATATTCCGGAGGTTGAGGAAGGGTCTCTTGAATAGGTTTCAAGAGACCTAATAGTCATATTATGCTACGCTATGAACTATGAACAAAACTCTCAATATTGTTTTGAACATCTTGCCCCGTCTGCCATAAGCTGTAAAGGCTCGACGAGAATTTTTGAGCTATTGTTTCTCGCTCTTCATTAGAAAGTTTCTCCGATGAAGCACGATACTGTTCGACACGATTAAGAACACTCTGAAGAGTGTCTTGGAAATTGTCGAAAATTTGGTACAGAGCCTGAGGAAAATGCTGATACATCTCCTCGTCAGCAAGTAAATACTCTAGGATTGTATATGATTCCTTGATCTGCCCTTGTGTATTTTCCCAATCTCTTACTTGAAGAGCTCCATAAGCATTCCCTAGCAACTTATTAATGGAATTAAGATGGGAAAAAAGGGTGTCAGTCATCTTTGTTCGAGTATCAATGCGCTCCACTAAGGCGTAAAACTCTTGAATCTTCGAATACAATCCGTGTTCATTAACATACACTTCAGGTGACTTAAAAAGCTCAAGCACTCCATACATCAACACCATTTGTAACGGGTTTTGGAAAATGGCTTGCTTACGAGCATTTAAATCATTTTGGAGTTTATTTGAGATAACAGAAAGATCTGTACGCAGACGTTCAAAAGCAGTAAGTTCTTGTCTGGTAAGGCTAATATGATCGGGAATCATACTAAAAGCCTCTACCAAATGAGTGTATGTCTGAACGGGACGGTTGTTAAGTCTTAAAGACTCAGCTTTACTTAATTTGTCATAGACTTGTTTAAAAACAGTTACGGACATAGTAGTAGGCTCCTTCTTGTGAATGTACAACCAGGCATCCGTATATATATCATAAACCATATATTTTGTCAATTATGTATTACTATTTACATGTCTACCAAAAGAAAAAGCCCCGCACGTACTACGTGGGGGCTTACTATATTCATTTTACTGTTCGAAGGCTTTCTTGAAGTCTTCGAACGTTGTTGCTATCACCTCCTGTTCTTCTTCGGTGTCTTGTTCCAGAGCGTCGATGCTCTCCTCGACTTCCCGTATTAAGTCGTTTACGTCCTCAAGATAAGAACGTAAAACTTGAGGGAATTCCCGTTCGGGAACATCGACCTCTAGTTTTTGAAAGACCCGATGCCGAAGGTCTTCTCCCAACTCCGACCATTGGTCATGATCGGTTAAGTCGGAAAGTTCTTCGGCTCGAGCATAGGCATTTTTCTCGAGCTCTTCGAGCTCGCGCCGCTCGCGAAGCTCGATTTTAAGTTCTTCGAGAAGGTCCACGGCTGTTTCGTAGATTCGTTTCGCCTTCTCAAAGTCCTGACTCCAGCAAGAGACAAACCCTTCTTGAGCAGGATCGTGGACGAGTGTACCGTATGCACGGTACGCCTCGCCGGTGTAGCCGCCATAGGTAAAGACGGCTTCCTGCCAAGGGATTTGGCTCTCTTCGGAAACATCAGGAATAGAGAGGTCGGGAGCTTCCTCATGCCAAGCCTCAAAATCTCTTTGAACTTGGTACTGTTCATAAAGAGACTTGAGTTTGCTTAAGTCTGAGTAGGCTTCCCGTAAACCGGGGAGCTCTACACAGACGTGTCGTCCGCCCGGAAGACAAACCTCATCCGGGAGTTGAAAGATCTCCTCGAACGAGATGTGTTCCGGTAAGCGAACAGTGGGAGTTGAGGAATACTCCACCTCGAGCTGATACCCAATCACGGTAAGCGTACCGGGATACTCTTCCTCGAGAAGGGCTTCAACCTCCGAGTCGAGCTCCGGCAGACGCAGAGCTTCGGGCTCAGCGATTTCCGCCAGAGAAACGGCTCCCCGGAGGGCATCTTGGTAATGCTCCTCCAATTCTTTAGGGGGATAGACATGGAATGCGTTCTCACGACGATTCCACTTTTCCGCCTCGTCTTGGCGGGTGGCGTTTGCCTTGAGGACCGTATCAACCTGCGAAGCCTCGGTGCCCGTAACGGGCAGATATCTCCGTTGGGCAAGCCAGCTCGCCAACGCCTTGGTCGCTTCCTCGCGCCGGTCGCAGAGCTCCCAGCGCTCCTCAAGTACTCGCCCGTTGAAGAACAGCCGCTTCTTATCATACACGGCGTCTGTCTTGGGAAAGTACCAGGTGAGCTCGACTTCTTCCTCATACAGATGAGGAGCGAGCTCAGGAAGCCACTCAGTTTTGATGCGCGTGACCATTTCCAACAGGTTCAGAACCTGCTTACGGCCCCCTTTTCCCTTGATTTGAAGATCGAAGGGTTGTCCAACAACCCATTCCTCGTACTGAGGAATGACTTTGGAGGAGGAAGACAGCTGACGCTCTTCGCCGCCTTCTCCCTTCAACTCAAGGTGTTTTTGGTAGAGCGAATCTACCAGGCCGGAGGTGACCGCTTTCAGGATCTCGGTCCGGTCGCCGGACGATCCGAGGGAGAACTCCTTGCGAACGGACTTGACCAAATTCTTACGAATCTGGCGCGCCCGTCCGAGATCCTTTAGGGAAATCCCGGCCTCTTTAGCCTCCTCTTTGCTCATCTGCTCAGCCTGTTGCCAGACCTGCAGTTGAGCAAGAAGGTCGGAGTCAACCTCGTCGACAAGCCGACGCCAATCGGGCCGATCGGGCTTGTTGCGGCTAGGAGTGGGCACGGTGATACCGTCCACCTCCAAGATTGCCGCAATGCTCAACATGTCGTCGAGCACACCCCGATGCGCCGCCTCCACAATCATCCGCGCGTAATGCACGGATACCGGAAGACGATTGACTTGCCGCCCGATTTCGGTCACCTCACCGACCTCGGTCAGGCACCC
>JAHEOE010000108.1 GCA_018609785.1 Minisyncoccota bacterium
GAATCGGCCAAACGCGAACGGGCCGGGAGATCAAGAACCGCGAGTCGTTCAAAGAGATGAAACAACAAGAGGGAACGCTGTTGGTTCAAGAAGTCTCAAGACTTCTTAATGGAGATAGCGAGAAAATGACCGACGCGATACTTGCCGCAGAGAGCGATAAACAACTGCGCTCTATCGAGGACGAGGCGGTTAGGGATGCAGCGGAGAAAGTCCGTAGCTACTTTGAGCAAGCAAAGACCGACTACCAGAAATATGGCAGGCTTCCGGTCGGCTTCCACGAGCGTATGGCTCAGGAGATAGAGAACAGACGCGAGAGGCTTCTTCAAGAAGAAGATCCATCACAAGAGACGCTTGAGGAGCTAGAGGAACTATCTACGCTGTTGCGTGAGACAGAGGATCTGAACTTCGTCCATATCCCGACCGACGCTTGGTTCAGAACGCTTTCCGAGAACAAGCCCGAAAAGCTCCGCAGGTTCCTATCCTTGCAGATAGAGAACGAGCGCGAAACACTCTCCATCAACGAACTTGTCGAGGATCCCGAGTCACCAATCACACGAGATGATATCAACCTGCGGGATATCGTTACCTCCTACTCCCGACAGCTAGGCAACGACTTGTCGCTTCTGCGTGTCCGCGAGGCAGCGAAGCAAGAAGGTGCGGCGGTTGAGGGAGAGGACGAACGGCTCGTGACCCCGCCCGACGAGGCGGTTCCGTTCCAAGACATGAGCGTAAACCAGCCGCTCAACTCGTGGCTTAACTCCATGACAAAGAACCGCGAGAGGTCGCGGTTCAAGGAGTGGATCAATCTCTCGAAAATGTTTGCGTTCTGGAACCCGCTCTTTCTGCCGACCTATGACCTTCTCCAGAGCGGAATGGTTGGAGCAATTGATCCCATGTCTCCAGTTGCGTCGGGGAAGAGTATCAAGGATGGGATAAACGACGTGATGAACCAAAGCGAGGAGTTCTGGAAAGCGTCGGAGAACGGCGTTGCTTCGCAGCCATTTAGTTCTCCGATAGACGAAACGCGGAAAGAGTTCCTCCGCGCTAAGGAAAAGGGAGCGGCTCAAAGCTCGCTTGGAGGAGCGTTTGGAGCTCTCGTTGGTCGCCTCAAGGCTGATCTGGAGTTTATCAAAAACGGAACTCTCACACAAAGCGTGGCGCAGCAAAACGCCGACGTTACGCCTCAGGAGGCAGGTAAAAGAACGCTTTTGTCTGGACCGTTCGAGGACGAGTCGGGCCGCGTGACAAGGACTATTAACCAAACCATAAGGACCCTCGGGTCGATGTACGAGATGTCCTGGGACACCTCGTGGTTCCTTGACCGCGCTATTCGGCAGATTACTTATCGCCACTTGAGGGATCAGAAAGGGCTTTCGCCCGAAGAGGCGGCTCAAACTTCGGCTCGCGCTCACGGTGACTACGCCTCTGTCCCGCAGAGCACGCGGGATACCGCTAACACGATATTCTTTACTCCGACCTTCAAGGTCGCGATGGGGAAGTTCCTAGGCGATAGCTTGCGCGGAGCGGGAGAGGTGATAACTCAGAACGAGCAATCTAGCACTCGCGTCTATGCGGGAGCGCTTGCGAGGACGGCTGGTATCCTCACCGCGTTCGACGCAATAATGACCTCTGCGCTCGGGTTCGAGAGAGATGAGTTCGGCAGGGCGTATTGCCGACCAACTGAGGCAACAAGGGCTCCCAAGGAGCTATGCATTTCTTGGAGCACACCGTTTAACCTCTTTACCAAATACGCCTCTCGCGCTTGGGAGGCATTTAACGAACCCGCTACGTTTAATGGAATAGCGAGGTTTATGAACTCCTCTCGTTGGGAGCTTAATCCGCTCTGGCGGATTGGGCTGGAGATAGGTCGGAACCAAAGCGCTCAGGGAGGCCCGATCTACAACGAGCTTGATCCGCCGCAGATCAAGATGCTCAAGATGGGAAGGTACTATGCGATGAACACTGTCGCTATGGCGCGACAGATGTTCGGAGAAGATATTTCTAAAGAAGGAAAACAGGCAGCGGCGGAGGAGCTTGGTAGGTATCAAACTATGGTAATGGAAGCGTTTAGCTTTCCCTATATCCGCGACCGCGAAGCGCAGAGGTTCCAAGGTGAGTTGCAGCGCCTCTTGCAGGCCATGGAGCAGGAGGTTGGGCTAAAGCGCGTCCAGCGAATGTTGATGAACGATGCCTCGCAGGAGGAGATCCAAGACTTTATCGACGGCTCAGAACAACGGCGCAAAGAGTTCTTTGAGCGCTATGATGATCTGATGGATAAGTATGAGATGAGATATCAACAAGGCGTAGCGGAGCCTCCTCCAGACACTCAGCAGCAACAAGGAGCAACTGGAGTTACTGTTGAGGAGCTTGGACAGTAGCTAGGTCTTGAGCCCCTCGGTAACGCGATTTTTCCTTGAGCGCTCTTTCCACTCTATCAGGCCTTCGGCTTGATAAAAGGTAAAGATCGAGCCCATTTTCTTCTCAAAGAACTCCTTGAGCTGTTCGGGGTTCCCGTTGATCTTCCGCGTTTTCTTGGTTGGCTCGATGAAGGGATCGAAGAACTGGAGCAAGAGCCCGATGATATCTTCGCAATCTTCTAAGTCCTCACACCTCACACCTCCGATAAACGACTCTGGTCCAAAGTAGTCGAGCCAATACTCGAGATCTCTCGCGGGGTTGAGGAAATGCACGCTCTGTTCTTGCTCGAAGAACAGCAAGAACTCATCTTCAAGAAGATTCGTCGGCTCGTCCATCGCGTTGGAATTGTTCTACTGAGTCAGATTGTTTGTTGACTTTGTACTTAACCTTGCCTGAGCTTGGGTTTTGTGCTCGCTTGATAGTTTTCATCTCCTCCAGCCGATTGATAATTTCCTCGAACTGCCTCTTTCCCTCTATGTCTTTGTAGAATCGCCGGAGGATCTCGCTTCGCGTTGCCTCGCCTTCTTCGATGATATGTTCTGCGATCTCCGAAAGTAACTTCGCGTCTCTGCTGGTTCCTACGCCGCTGAATACGCTTGCCATGCTTTCCTCCACCCGTTCCAATACTTCCACGCAGCGGCCTAGTATGGCCCGTGTCAGCACTAATTTCGGCCCTTCCGAAGCCGCCAGAACCATGCACAGTTTCAGCGCATGGCTTCTTCGCCTATTCACATAGGGCTTAAGATTCTTGTCCTTGAACAACTGCTCTTGTTCTTGTTCCCTCACCCACTCGCTCCACGCGTCGAGGAACGGCTCGGTGTATCCGAACTCGCCCTTGAGGCTATGTATCCGATCTAGGTCTCGGACTAGAGGGTCGAACATCTCTTGCTCTTCCTTGGACTGGAATGGGAGCGGAACTATCTTTCCTTTTTCGTGAGCGTAGACGAAAATAATCCTCCCCGTCAACCCTCCTCCTATCGCGGTTTCTGGGAGATAGGCTTTGACAAGCTCCGGAGTCATCGCGCCAAGAAGGTTCACCCATACGCCTATTATCTCGCTATCACCTTGAGTCTTAGTAGTTCGGTTCCACGTGTCCTCGCAATCATGCCAGTTGGTAAGCCACATGATGAGGTCGGGATCGTCGTGCTTAAACAGCACCGCTAGCTCCTCGTTATAGATCGTTACGGAGGAGTGTGCTATCATCGCTTCGTTCACATTTTCGGCTCCCTCCATATCAGTTACTTGCTGGGCATGAGCAAGCTCCTCTGCAAGGGCCTCTTTGGTAGTAGACTGAGCGGTTAGCTGGACTCCTACCTCTTGCATAATCTCCTTCGCAGGCTTCATCGCGGTTCCCTTGCGCGAGCCAGAGGGGCCAACAAGTATCACATAGAGGTTTGGATAAAAGGTCTCTAGGCCCATATCGAGCCAAACCTTGCGCTCAAGCGCAGCAGCTACGGAGGATATTGCGGTCCATTTGCGAAAGAGCTTAGGTGCTTCGGAGGATGAGGTGTATTCGAGATAAGCTCTAATCCAATCATCTAATTCTCGCTCGTTTTGTGGCATAGTTTGCGCTCGAAGTATTGGAAAGTCTCTGTGGCTGTCTTAGTAAGTCCACTAGTTAAGGTCAACACAGGGTATCCCTCTACTTTCTCGATACAGGATATCTCATCTTTGTGGATTAGTTGGCTCGACGTTTTGTGAGGAGCATGATCCTTCCATTCTTCTACTCTTGTTATTTTAATGTGTGAGTCGTTCATAAGCCTCTTTAAGTTGGTTAGAAAGCCAGTTGATACTTTCGTCCGTTACCTCCCCAATCTCGTGCATATCCTTGAAGTTAAGTGGAGCTATTTCTACCTCGGCAGGAATAGAAAACTTCCTGCCTCTGCATTGGAGCGGTTCCTCCATGCTTTCACAGAGCTTCATTAGAATCGCAGCGTGTTCAGTCCATCCAAGAGCTTTTGGTATCTGGA
>JAHEOE010000109.1 GCA_018609785.1 Minisyncoccota bacterium
CGTTAGAGGATTTGGTGCACGCGTATGAATGTGATACCGACGGAGCCATATGGCGGGATATGTTTATTCTGGAACAGACGCTTCGCACGCATATTGCTCATAACGACATGGAGACGGTACTCTATGAAATTGAATTACCCCTTATGCACGTACTCGCGCGCATGGAACGACGCGGAATTTATATTAATCAGACCACGCTTTATGAACTGCAAACGGAGGTGAGTCATCGCCTGGAGATGTTAACCGAGGAGATATACAGCCTGGCGGGGCAAGAATTTAATATTGATTCCCCGCAACAGCTCTCCAACGTCTTGTTCGAGGATTTGGGACTTCCGAAGAAGGGCCTGAAAAAGACGTCGACCGGCTTTGTGTCTACGTCAGCTTCCACGCTGGAGAAGCTTTCCGAGGAGTATGAAATCGTGCGAAACATTCTTGACTATCGGGAATTGGCCAAGCTTTACAGCACATATCTTATTCCGTTGAGTGACTACGCGGATGAGAACAGTGTGATTCATACGTCATTTTTACAGACGGTAACTGCGACGGGACGACTTTCGTCGGCTGAGCCGAATGTGCAGAATATCCCGCATTATTCGGAAGTGGGACAAAAAATTCGGCAAGCGTTTGAACCACGCGAGGGGTTTGTCTTTGCCGCGTTGGACTATTCTCAGTTTGAACTTCGGTTGGCCGCGCATCTGTCCGGTGATGAGAACATGATAGAGATTTTCACTTCGGGAACGGACTTTCACAGTGCCACTGCCGCGCGCATGTACGGAGTGTCCCCGGAGGAGATAACCAAAGACATGCGCAATAAAGCCAAAACAATCAATTTCGGTATCTTGTACGGTATGGGACCGCAAGCCTTATCCGGTAATCTGAATGTCTCTCGAAAGGAAGCGGAAGACTATCTCGCCAATTATAAAGAGACATTCTCGATCTTGATTTCGTATTTGGAATCCCTCAAAGAAAAGGCGCGTACAAACGGATATGCGGAAACCGAGTATGGCCGTGTGCGCGATTTATCCGGGTATAATCTGAAAGATCCTCGTCAGCGCGCGGCTATGGAGCGCATTGCGATTAACATGCCCATTCAAGGACTGCAGGCGGACATTATCAAACGGGCGATGATCCGGATCGACGAACGGTTCCGTGCAGACGAGCATGTACATATGCTCCTGCAAGTTCATGACGAGTTGGTTTTTGAAATTAATGAAGAACGTGTTGACGCGTATGTCGATCCGATCCGCGAGATGATGAGTTCGGCGTATGAAGCGTGCGTGCCGCTTCCGGTGGAGGCGGATATTGCGTATTATTGGAAGTAAGACCTGTTTTGGATATTGAGAGCGATGAGTGCGGACGTCATAGGCGATTGTATGAAAGGAACACGTAGCAAGGGGGTGATATACGGTAGTGGATACGGTTGATATACGGTCGTTGGGGGCGTAGCTCGTATCTCGGATACCGTCACCGACAGGCTTAGCGACGAGATACGTATTTGCCCGTGTTCGGATCCACTTGAATCTCTTCTCCTTCTTCGATAAACATGGGGACTTCCACTTCCAGACCGGTTTCGGTGGTTACGGTTTTCATCGCCGCGTCTACCGTGTCTCCTTTCACAGCCGGCGGTGCTGAGGTTACGGTCAGACGGACCCGATCGGGCAGGGTGAGAGTTAACGGTTCGCCTTCATAGAGGAGTATACGCAGCACATCGCTTTCTTTGAGGTAGAATCGTTTGTCTCCGATAATGTCTTCATCCAAGGTGAATTGTTCGAACGTTTTTTCATCCATGAAGTGGTAACCGCTGTCATCTGCGTAGAGAAATTGGGCGAAAGATTCGGTTACATTCGCTTCCTCGAATTTATCTCCTTGGCGGAAGTTGCGGTCAATATACGATCCGCGTGCTAAATTTTTGAGTTTGGTCCGCAGAACCGATCCGCCGCGTCCGCGTTTGGACAGTTCGGTGTCAAGAACCAGATGCGGCTCGTTATCAAGTAAGATAACCATTTCTTTCTTGAGATCGGACATGTGAAGCATACGCGTATAAATTACGGATTATTACCGCCATTATAGCGTATTTGGAGCTATAAAAAAAGCTCCACCGCCGGTTGGCGATGGAGAAAATTATATTTGATGAATATCTGAAGAAAAGATTAACTTTCTTCGGGCTTAACATGAAGAGTGTGCGTCTCCATGGAATGCAAAACGTCAAGTAAGTTTTGCGGATTTTCAATGATATCTTGGATATGTTCCAGTTGTTCGGTCATAGGAATAATACGACCGAATGTTCTGATGTCCTTTACTGCGGAATCAGTTTGTTCTTTGTTGTCTTCAGCAACATTAACACAAAAGTCATTGATCTTTTTCTGCCCCATTCGTTTGAAGTATTGGGTGTCATTGAGATACCGAAAGATGACTTTTTCCAGTTCTTGGCTGACTTGGGAAATATATGAATCATCGGCGAAAGAGAGATTTACCCAGAAAAAGACCCCTTCATCTTCACATTCAAATCCGGCTTGGGGAGTATAGAGAATTTTTTGCTTTTCTCTGTATTCTCGGAAAAGAATTGACTCTGCATCTGTACTAAGTATGTCTTCAAGCAGGTCAAGAGTTATACTCAGATTGGGAGTTAATGTTTGGGGAAGAATACCACCCCATACGAGAGCGTGGGAGGAATGGATTGAGGAGGGTAATTCCGTCAGCGGCTTATTTGCCCACTTTTTGGTTACCTGCTGATGATCCAGATTCTTATGAGATGAGGTTGGCAACTGTGCCAATTCTTCTCGTAAAGAATGAATCTCTTCTCCGCCATTGACTACTATTTGAACAGACGGAGAAAAGAAATAGGCCTGTACTTCTTTGAGGGTTTCGACACTCATAGATCGGATATCTTCATCAGATCCGAAGACAAATTCCGGAGTTAATAGAGGATACTCGGTAACCCATTCCGTATAAAAACGATATTCTTCTTTTATTCCCCAAGGGTAGTATTTTCCTTGACTCCATTTTTCCGTACGAATGGCTCCCCGTTCAATGGAAATATCTTCTTCAAACAGAAGAGGGTAAAAGATTTGATGTACAAAATCTTTTTGCAACTCGTTAACCTTTGAGAGTGGGGTATTTGCCTCAAATACCATGGTACGAGACCCCGTACATGCGTTGAGAGAACCTCCTTCGAATTCGAGTTTTTTAGCGAGTCCTCCGGTTTGGTCCTTATATTTTTCGGACCTGTTTAAAGTGACATGTTCGAAGAAGTGGGTCGCCCCATTTGCAAAATGGTGGTTATGGAGATGTCCCCAAAAAATAATGAACCGAATTCGTTGCTTTGGTGCCCGAGGATCGGGCCGGAAATGGAGTTGCATTCCATTGGATAACGTTTCGGTCGTAAATACTTTCCGATCTTCAAAGTTTAGTTCTAACAAAACGAACCTCCTTTGTTGTGATTTATTTGTGAATGTACCTGTAGTATTCTACTTTTGTCTTGCGACCCTGTCAATAAAAAAAGCTCCACCGCCGGTTGGCGATGGAAGATGTAAAATTACATTATTGATTTAGGTGTGAGCAGTGGAAGGAAAACAGATGGCGCCTGTTTTCATTGCTGCCCAAAATTCTTGCATAACGTGTGGATCACGTGCGTGTTCAAGGATTTCTATGTATTTTCTTTCTTCGGAGATGATTTCTCCAAAACTGATAAGATCGTTCATGAAAGAATCCGCCTTGCTTTGGGGTGTATCCAACAGATAGATACGTTCATTGTACTTTTTGTTAACCACCTTATTGAGGTAGTCCTCATCGTCAATAGCCTGTTCAATTTCCTTCGGTAAATCTTTTCTTACGTAATCAACATCCTCAAAAGAACTAAGAGGTAGTTTAACTTCCAAACCGAGACCTACATCTCTTTGGATATTGTTTACTTCCCAAGAATATATGAGCTGTTTTTCTTCGCGATATTTCCGGAAGATTATACTGTCCAACAGAAAGACAAACACGTCTCGTAATATACTCCGTTTCGGAGTTTTAAACTCCGGTAATAAAGCACCGAACCAAAGATTATACATGTCGTTTATCTCGGTTCTCAGCGACGTGTACCGAAAGGTTGGATTGTGCCACGTGAGAGTCCGGGTAATGGAAGAAGTGGGGGCATTATGTGTCTCCATACCTTCCAGGTAAGAAAGTACTTGAGACGCGTCTCCGCCGGTACAGACAACTTGAATGTCTGACCGGAACACGTGGGTATGACATATGTGAAGCATCTCCGGGGTGATGTTCTCAATAGCTTGTTCTTCTGACTCTCCGTATTGGAACATGAATAAATCCGGCCCGTCATTCATCCAATGAGCGGATGTGAGGTACTCTTCTTCGGAATGTTCCGGGTAGTAGGTCCAAGCCCGTGTTCGTTGGTGTTTGAGCTTGTCTTTGATTACGGGAAGGTCTTCTTCCGCAATATAGGGCTCAAAAAGATGTTCGCACAACGTGTTTTGGAGATTTAAAAGATACGTTCGGTCCTCCTCCGTTTCTCCCAAATTCGGATTGGGAAGTGAGCCGATGATCTCTAAGAATTTGTACCCTGTCTTCACTTTAAAGGTCCCGTTGAATCGAGCCAGGGAACGTAGAAATTGATTTTCTTCCGGAGAAGATTTAGAGCGTTTGGTGAGAACATGAGGAAAAAACCGTAACACTCCCAATGGAGAGTGAGCACTAAGCCATCCAAACGGAATAAGAATGCGAACTTTAGTCAGTTCGGCGCTCGATTCATAGTCTTGGTAGACAGTAATTCCGTTGTCGAATTGAAACGTGTCAATTAATGCTTTTCGATCTCCTAATGATAACATTGACAATATCCTGTATGTGAATGTGCGTCTCTACTATAGTATATATGTCAGAAAATGTAAACCTGAAAATAAAACCTTCCCATCTCCAAGAGACGGGAAGGGCAACGGATGTTAGGTTTGCGGAAGGAACATGAGGGAATTCCATTCGCTCATGTGGTTATTCCACATATTGATTACGTAATTAGGGTCACGAAACTTCTCTTTAATAGTATTAATGTGAGTCTGGTTTCGGATTTCGTTAAGACTTCGAAAATCCTCAACCGCAGTGTTTACTTGGGATTCAACGGTGTTATATTTTCCTAAGAAAGCATATCGATTTTCATCGATATAACGATTCAGTGTATCAGCTGAAAAATTCGAAAAGATATAGTCAAGGATATCCTGTCGGTTTCGTTTAAGGTAATCCCTATAAGCTAACGGGGCCTCTAAGCGTATTCTGAAAAATAGCTTGTTGGTGGCTACGGTGTCACATACCCAAGAAATTTGGATAGGAGTATCTTTACAATATCCATTTGATAAGATTCCCACTTGAGGATGGGTCAAGAAATCTCCCAGAATATTGAGAAACGTGAGATGTTCCGAAGTGTGCGGAGAAACCAATGTCCCAAGCACTAAAGAAGATTTTTCTCTGAGGCTGGGATGGGTACATGTTTTCTCATGAAACTCGGTGGTTTCCCATTCGATATGTATGGGCAGTCTTTCGAGCGGAGAAGAGCGTAAGGGAATTTGAGAGAGTTCCTCCAAAAGAGGCTCTATTGTACCGCCGGAAGCGATAACGGTCATACCGTTGCTCAATAGATGCGGATGTAGTTGATGCAGATTATGTACGGTGATTTTATCAACATCTGAGGATGTTCCCAACATATTGTCTGCAGTAAAGTTTGTGAGAGACGTCCACTGCGTATACATATGCCAATGTATCTCACTTCCAAATATACCGAAACGGCCGGATTCATTGATTTCCTCCTTTATAATCTGCTTTTCTTCTTCCAAATCATTCTCTTTAAAAATAGGAGAACGAATTTGTGTGGCCAGTCCGCGTTGTAAATACGCAACTTCCGGCATATTCGGAAGAACGAGTCTAAACATTGTATAGTACGGAGAAGTGTAAGCACGTAAATCGCCACCGGCTAACGCTACATCTTGCCAAAGAGCGTGATGACGATTTGGATCGTACGCTGAATATCCCATGAGGATGTGTTCCAGCGCATGCTGTGTTCCGTTCGGAATATTCTCTATGTCTTCATCTTCATATCGCGATAGCGAGCCAGCAGGACATAAAACTTCAAAGTTGGTACGGTTAGCATGGGGAATATACCGTTGGTACACTTCAATTCCATTGGGCGTGGTATACCGTGTGAATGCTAACTTGTCCGGTACATTAATCTTTGGTACCAAAACGAACCTCCTGATTCATTTGTGAATGTGCATCTACATCCTATCTCTTAACAACCCGTGTGTCAATATAATCTGAATAGAATGCATCTCAAAAGCCTTTTCTTTCTTATGAATATGCTATATAGCCACGAAATCTCCTGTTCCTCGATATCTGTACGGTCACGTAAAAAACACTGACGTGTTTTTTACGGCTTTCTTGCGAAAGCCTATTTTCATGGGGACTGCCGTGTCGACGAATCCTCCTTTCCCTTCGGGCTTTTCCTCCTTTAAAAAGGAGGAAAACACAGAAATTGCCGTGTTGCTATATAACACTCTAAAAAAGTAAGATAGGCCGTGTCCTCCTCTTTTTAAAGATCACATATTTGTTCGAGCATCCTTTGAACGTCGCCGTGGCAGTCCTCTGGAAATAGGAAGCTGTTCAAATTTCGATAAAGAGGAGGTGACCCGTAAGGGGCGGAGGAGTGATCTCTACTTTTGAGATGATCGTTAGTATCTCTTTGACCTGATCGCCCGTGTCCGCTACAGTGAAGAGTACGTAACCGAACACTATGCCATCTCGAATACAAACATTTTTGCAAGGCTTGGTTATGGGGGCCACGGAAGTTATTCCCGGGGTGAGCAGTTCCACCTTGGCCTTGGTCATGGGAATTTACGAG
>JAHEOE010000110.1 GCA_018609785.1 Minisyncoccota bacterium
GAATCGAACGCGATCGCTCTCAAAGTATCCCTCATAGGGATTTTGTCCGTATGGTCGATTGGTTCCCGTATCTCGCGAAAGCACTTCGGTGTCCGGATTCCCTTCTTTCCACTGTTCGTATCTCACCGGTGTGGAATTCACAATCGTCAATTCTTCGCCCGTACGCGGACCGACTACAGCTTCGCCCTTCACCTGGGACCAATAAGACTCCTTTTCTCCGTCCGGTCCGCGATTATACATTAAGAGATTGGACTCATAGAGCTTGCCCGAAACACCAAACTCGATCGGCTCTCCGTCCAGCTTTCGCTCAAATACAATACCGGTTTTGCAAAGCGGACAGTACGTCACCGCCAACGGGCGATTTTGAAACGTATCATTCACGATTTCATGAAACACCAAAATCTCATACGGATAAAATCGGGCTTTCCCATCAATTTTCACACCTAGTCCTTCGGAATCCGCGGACAGAAATTCGTCCGCTTCTTCGGTGGAAATAAATTTAGGATTGTCAATAGAGGGAATGCCGTCTTTGCCCGGGCCGCCGTCCTTGATTTCTTCAAGCGGAATCGAGTGTTTCTGTTCGGTTTCTTTAGCCTTATTGGGATTTGTGGTTAACTCGGATGTGTCCCGTTGCATCCACCAAGCACCAATACCAATGATTATCAGTCCTCCTATAATGACATACGTAGATATTTTCATAGAGTATTAGAGATTATTTCAAATTTATCAAGTTGTAATTTATAACGGACACATACGCATCTAACAGAGGGACCGCAAGGATATGTTTGAGATAGCTTTTACAAAGGTAATCATTTCATCTCGGGGTATGGTTCCTATGAACGGAACTGTAGACTATGGGGAGGATCGGCGTTGTGAAGTGAATACGTCTCTGTCGCCTTCATATACTTCCACCTTCAATAAGTTTGAGACGACCTCTAATAGGTTATGATCTGCTTCACATGCCCTCCTATCTCAGAATCCTCGCGGAACCGGTAACACACGGTCTGCCCCGAGGCGTACGAGCTCACCACCTCATGTGCCTCCAGCTTGGCCAACTGATGAGAGGTGGCCGAATGAGACATGTCCACCGCATCCGCAATTTCATAAACACACATCCCCTCCGTCTGAGGCAACAATATCGACAAGATCTCAAACCGTGTCGGATCGCACAGTAACTTACACGCTTTAATCTTCGGATTGGAATTTTTCATACATTCATATGTTCACGTATTCATACTGAACCTTGCATGCCCGATTGTCAATACTCACTTTCCCTCGAAGCTTGTACGGACACTTAAAAAACACGTTAGTGTTTTTTACGGCTTTCTATCGAAAGCCTATTTTCGTGGGGACTACCGTGTCGACGTTTAAAGAATACTCGGACGAATATGTAATCTTTTAAAAGAGAAGGACACAACCGGTGTTCCCGAAATACGAGCTAAGAACTACCATTCACAACCGTATATCTCTTCTTCAGGCTTCTGACTTCTAAATTCCGGCTTCTCTTTCATAAGATTCCGGATAACAAATTCTATTCACCTGCTACTCGCTACATGCTACTACTCACACAACCGTATATCCACCGTGTATCAACCGTACCCGCCACCATACTATCAAAAACACTCGCTTCCAACTTTCTCCCTTCCGGCTTCTGACTTCAGGCTTCTAACTTCTCCCTTCCGGCTTCTCTTTCACAGATTCGAGATACGAAATTCCAACTAGGAGTCTCCTTCTCCTCTATCGTCCTCCGGAAGTACAAGACGCGGCACAAACGTAAGTCCCAAAACCGCCAAAATCACAAAAAAGACCAACCAAGGAACCCATTCCAAACCGGAAACAAACGTCAAACCTCGCAAAAGGGTATAAAAGAAAAGCGCCACGACAAAGAGTACAGGCTTATTAAGACCCAAATTTCCTTGGTCATTAACCCAAAACGCAAGCACCAGACTGCTCACCGGCCAGATAAATACATAGCCCAACACATAGATACTTGCCAGCAACAAAGCAATCGGGAGTCCCAAAACCGAAATCGCAAAAAGAAACGCAAGAACCGGAATGCCAACAACCATACCGAACGCGGCTCCGTACCGATGTTCCGGCCAATGCTCGGGACGCAGCATATGCCCCGCCCGCACAAACAACGGAGAGATAACCATCATCAAAACCAAAATTGTAAAGGCCGCCCAACTCCACTGAATCCACTGCCAGTCAATCTGCCAAAGCGCGTCCCATCCGTTGATCGTATCACGCAGTTCCGGATCAAACGTAACCGAGCCTTCCGTATACTCCTGTATATCAGACTCTCGACTGCTCCCCCAATACCGTACGTCTCCGGTCACGAACGCACTCTCGCCAACCTCCGGCTGTCGAGTGGACACAGCAGTAAGCGCGCCCTCAACTTTTCCACTTAAAGAGAATGTATGAGCTGTAATCTGAGAAGGTCCGACCGTGCCGGCAAGAGAAATATTAGATCCTCGTCCGTTTACGCCTTTGTCTATTTCACCGTTGAGCACCGCGCGTTTGGCGGCAAAAATTGCCTCCCCCTCGATATGCGCTCCATCTCGCACTCGGAGTGTATCGGCCACGGTAACCAAATCACCTTTGACCACTCCGTCTATGACCACATGTGAACCGACTACGCGCACGTCATCGGTAACCACTCCCGTAATCGTAACATCTTGTCCCGCACCGGTTATGTCACCGTCTACGCGTTCAGTCGCCCGAAATTCTTGCGTACCAAACCAAACATCACCGTTTATCGGTTTTCCGAGAACAACACGACGGCCTCCGGCATACAAATCTTCAGCAACAGATTGAGAAACACTTACCAACGATTCCTGTTCAAATACGGCCGCGTCGACAGTCATCGGAAAGATTACAGCAATCGCTACAATCACAAAACTCCACAATTTTCTCATATACTCCTTTTGCCCTTCTTTTACTTCAAAAATTCTTCAATCTGACTAACCCGCTCGGGGACATGCCCTGATACTTTGAGATACGTAACGTTCCATTCTTTGAGATATCCTTCAATAACTTCAGCAATATCTTCTTGCAAATGCAGATCAGCCCGTCCTTGTTTGTCACGGGGAGTAAATTCCACGGGAGTATAGACAATGTAAGAATAATAAGATACCCGCTCTTTCACCAACTGCTTGAATATTTCCCAATCCGAACCATGCATATTACTGGAAATATACGTATACGCCAAAACATCAATCACGGACCGATCGGTTATAAAGCCCTCCGCTCCTTCCGTGTCTTCCCGATTAATCTGACGCATAAGAATATCCTTCTGAGTAACCGTACGTACATCACGCGGAAGTCGTTCAAACTCTCCAACGCCAATTTCATCCCAATACGAACGCACCGTCTTCTGAATCGGATACATCTCATACATTTTGGAGAGCACATCGACAAGCGTACTTTTGCCGGTTCCATGAGCTCCACAGAGAACCAAATTCTTCGCCATATTACGCCTTAGTATAGCACAATATCCACATATGTCCAATGATGATTTAAATATCTTTGATAAACCAAAAACGGCGTACCTCTTTTCTTTACAGAGATACGCCGTACGTAAAAAGTATTCTTTGAAAGAAGGTTATAATGCCATATTCGTTCCTTACGTTACTCATGTTTTTAATGGTGATGCATCTTTTACTTCTCTCATCTCTATCCTTCAAACCACGCATATCGTTTTATCAGATTTTTACATTACTCGTCAATAGGTTATATGTTGATATTTCACAAATAAGAACCCAGAGGCCATCTCAACTCCCAAAATCAAGATCACACCGTAACACTCAAACATTCCCATTTCTTATCCATACGCATATCTGTGTTACAGTAAGAGTAAAGACTATACGTATGACTGAAAAAGTACACAAATTCATAGCTCGCAGCGGATACACCTCTCGACGAAAGGCGGAAGAACTGATAAAAGCGGGCCACGTCACCGTTAACGGCCGTATTGCCCATGTGGGGGAGCGTATAACTTCCGCGGACGAAGTGCGCGTTAATCAAACCCGCATTACTTCACCGGACATCTTCACGTATCTCAAAATTTTCAAACCGGCAGGGTACGTGTGCACACACCGCACCTTTCAAGGAGAACACAGCATTTTCGAGCTTCTCCCCGAACAATGTCATACACTTTCATTTGCGGGCAGACTTGATAAAGACAGTCGCGGACTTCTGCTCGCCTCCAACGACGGAGACTGGATTAATCAACTCAGCCATCCGAGTCATAAACACGAAAAGGTTTACCGGGTCACACTTGCAACGTCAACCTCGATAAAAAAGATTACATCCACTTTGGAGACAGGAGTAACCGTCCGAGGTGAGTATCTCATGGCTCAAGACGTAACCCCTCTTGATAAACAAACGTTCGAGCTCACACTGACCTATGGCAAAAAACGTCATATTCGTCGTATGTTTGATAGTCTCGGACTTACAGTAACCGACCTCGTACGCACACGAATCGGGGAATATACATTAGGTGAGTTACAGGAAGGTGAATTTGCCAAGATTAGATATTAGAGTCCATCTCAAACATATTCTCA
>JAHEOE010000111.1 GCA_018609785.1 Minisyncoccota bacterium
AGACTACTGAGGATACACGTTTACTTTGGTAACCGTATGTTCTTTACCGGTAAATGTACGTTTGCGTTGCTTGGTAAATTTGACGTACCCCGGGAATACCGCGTATAACGTATTATCATGTCCCATACGGACGTTTTTTCCTTCTCGGAATTGACTGCCGCGTTGACGGACGAGAATATGTCCTATTCCGACCGCTTCACCGTCGTAGCACTTTACTCCAAGATATTTGGGCTGTGAATCTCTCCCTAGTCGGGTAGAGCCTCCTGCTTTACTCTTTGCCATAAATATCGATCTTAAATTAAACAAATCATGATACAATAGTAAGACGTAATAGAGAATCTGTCAAGATATGACCTGGATGACACGGATATGGATTGGCCTAATGATGGGAACGGTTTTGGTATTGGGTGTGCTTTTGGGGCGTTTATGGTCCGAAGAAGCCACTCAAGCTGATATTGTGGTTAAGAATGTTCCAAGTTCGGAGCAAATGGGAAACAAAGAGGGGGGACAAGATACAAATGACAAGCGTAAATATGTGGCCAGTCGGAACGGGAGTAAATACTATCCTCAAGGTTGCGATGCGTTGGAACGTATTCATAAGGAAAATCGTATGTATTTTGCCACCGAAAAACGCGCGAAACAGTCCGGCCGCGAACTCTCAGAACTCTGTAAGTAATCTCCGGGGTATATGAGATCATCTTCTACCAAACGCTCCTCAAGGTATTCTTCGAAACAAAAGCGCAAACAGAGAACACCGATTGTAAAACCGCTTTTGGGAGTTATATTTTTCATACTATTGGGAGTCGGAGTTGTGTATGGCCTGAATCAATGGGAATATATCAACGTTTCTTTGATTACGGTTCGGGGAAATGATCGTGTGTCCGATACGGATATACAAAATCTGGTTTCGCAAAAGCTTGATACCACTCGTTGGCGTGTTTTAGAGGCACGTGCCCTTGCATTTGTACCGGTGAGTGATTTGGAAACCGAAATTGAGGGTAAATTTCCGTCCGTTAAAGAAGCGAAAATTACGCGACGACCGCCCGATGAAGTACGAGTGACATTGATTGAACGTGAGCCAATGCTCCTTCAATGTGCGGATAGCTGTTATATAGTTAGTGAAAGCGGACATGTTATGGCAAAATCGGCGGATTCGGAAAGTAATTTACCTAAACTGGCGGAAGGGGGAAACCTTAGTTTGGAAAAACGTGTCATGTCTGAAAGAGAAGCTATGTGGTTATACACCATTCTTTTCGGGATGGAACATATTTTGGAACTTTCTCCGGAAAAAATAGAGGTAGAAGCTCGATTTCGGGAACAGATACAGATTCTTCATGTGTTTGTGCAAGACGGGTATTACATAAAGATTGATGATGCGACGGAAGTTCTTCATCAGATGCGGGTTTTGCGTCAGGTATTTGAGGAACGGTTGCCGGCTGAAGACCGAGAAGACTTGACGTATGTGGATATTCGTATTAAAGATAGAATATTTTATAAATAACGGACAGAGAGGATGAAGAGTAAGGAAAATGGGTGGTTGTATGTACTATGTATGGGCATCATACTTTGCCTGGCAGTATTCGTGATACAGATGGTGGGGTCTGCCCGAAACGTAACGCTTACGACTGAAGAAATAAAAACTCTGAGGGGGAATGCTTTTCCGGAAACACAGGTTCGTGAAGGATACGCTCCGTTAGCATCGTTCATACTTGCATATATTGTCGGAGATGTTGAGTATGGTGATGGGGAGCGGACCAAAGGAAGGGAAAAGACGGAGAGAGCGGGTGGGGATCAGAGTACCGGAGAACAATTTGGGGATGAATCCAATGATCTACTGATTGAAGATATCCGGCGAGTGAGACTTGGTATGATGGGTATAACATTACTTTTTGTGGGATATCTTGGGTATGCGACCTGGTGGCACACACGCCGACCGGAAGTGGTACTGTTGGTGTTGTTCTGGGCGAGTTTTTCACCTACATTAATTGCGAGCGGTCGTCTTTTTACCTTGGATGTTCTTACCGCCTTTGGTATGTTTCTTTCGGTTGATTGGTTCGCTCGGGGAGTGCAAACGGGAAAATGGGTACACTGGTTGGGATGGAGCATAACTACGGCTGTGGCGCTTCTTCTGCATTGGAGCGCGTTTGCTCTTATTTTTATATATACGGTTTTGGTCTTGATATGGGGAATGGGAGTAACTCCGGTCGATATATCTTGGAATCGCATTCTTGTGAAAGGAGGAGTCATTATCTTATTGATTATATTGACGGTTGGAATATACATCGGATTTTTTGATCAAAGCGTACCGTGGATAAGATATATTCAACCGATGCTTTATCCGGCGGAACAATCGGTTTATGTGTTCGGTAATAGTTATGGGGAAGATGTCTGGTGGCTTTATCCGGTCACCTACGGGCTTAAAACTCCGTTAGCTTTTCTTGTGGCAATGGGAGTTTCTGTATGGTTTGGAGGTATGAGTTTATGGGCGGCACGGAAACAGGTGAGTATGGGATATGTCCGAGAATGTGCGCGTAATTATTCGTGGGAATTGGTGTTAGGCGGTGTGGTAGTTGGGTATGCGCTTTGGCTTGGTCTGGTGCGGGGCTATGAAGGAATGCCGGCTCTTCTGCCGCTTATTCCGTTGCTTTGGATTCTTGTGAGTGAAGCCATGTGTTCGCTGAGGTTGTGGAACAACGTTCCGGCGGTTATATGGATACTTCTCATAGGAGGGTATATAAGTTCCGCACTTGTCAACGCGCCATTTTATATCTCATATGCAAATGGCTTGACGGGGAAGACATATAGATATCAAGCGTTTGCAAAAGAAAATATGGATCAAGGACAGGATCTGAAAAGACTGGCGCAATGGACGCGTGAGAAGAACATTGATACAATACATCTAGACTATTTTGGAGCTATTTCACCGAAAACGTATTTCGAAAAGGACGCATACACAGCTCTGAGTGTCACCGACGGTCCTCAAAAGGGGTATGTAGCCGTGAGCGTAACCAAACTTCATCAGATGAAAGAAATAGGTGAGCATACGGACAAACACGACGGGTATTGGTGGTTGTACTGGCGTACTCCGGACGCTCAAATCGGACATTCCATTCTTATTTATAATGTAACTCGATGGTAAATGTATGCCGGAAAAAGACTTAACCGAAACACAATTCAAGCAAGAAAAACCGCCACAGCCGGAAACCGAAGAAACTTCGTCCGTGGAAACTCATGCGGAACGGGAATACGGAGAAGAATCGAGTTCCGAGGAAGAGCCGGCCGATTTAGAGCAGGTACGTACATATATTGAAGAATACCGAGATTATACGTCGGCGATTTCACGACGTTCCGGTGATGATTCTTGGGCGGATGAAGACCGGCGAACCGATGAATACGCTTGGCTTGCAAACGTGGCTCCCGAAGAACGGGCGGAGATTGCGTATCAGTATATTCTCAAGGGAGAAAAGCGTATGGTCGAGGCGGTGGATGCATTTTTGGTTATTGATGATTATGCGCATTTGGATGAATTTGAAACAAAATTACGCGAACACCAGCATGATTTGATTGAGGCGGGTGTTCTGACGTCTTATACAAACACGTAGGGTATGATGACAATTATTGCTTTTTTAGGACTTGCTTTGCTTTTGGTGGGGAGTGGAGTGCTTTATGTGGCATTGATAAAGCCGTTTGTTTTGCAACGCGGCATTCGGCAGGGTCTGCGTTTGCGTGTCTATCGGGTAGTTCTTCCGCAGTACGAACGAAATTCCGAAGATTCGAATAAGGATGAAACGTCGATCATTGCCGTAATGGAACAGTTGTATGCCTCTTTCGGCTCGATCAAGGGGACTAAATCTATGTTTACGCCCGATCCGCATATTTCTCTCGAGATCGTCAATCCGACGGATACGGATGAGATTCAATTTTTTATCGGTGTCCCTCGTGAGTATGTGTCTGTTATGGAGAAGCAAATTCACGGTCAGTACCCCGGTGCCGAGATTGAGGATGTGACGGATTATCGGGTGTTTCCGCAGGAAGCGCGAATGTCAGCTGCGGCGGGGCGTACCAAATCTGCCGATGAGCTTCCGTTACAGACCTACCAAACGTTCGAGTCCGACCCGTTAAATCAGATTACTTCCGCTCTTTCCAAGGTATATCATAATGAAAGCGCGGGAATTCAGGTGTTAATCAAACCGGCTCCCAAAGGGTGGGAAGCCCGTGCCAAACGGATCGTGTCTAAAATGCAAGAGGGGTATTCGTATAAGGCGGCGAAAAGACAAATCGGATGGCTAAGTATTTTTACTCAACTGAAACATTCACAAAATACCGAGCAACCTCCGAAATCTCTTGCTCCCAAACAGCAAGAATTGATGGAAGCGATCGATTCCAAAACATCCAAACCGGCCTTTCGAGTTAATTTGCGAGTAATGGCCGTGGCTGAGGAAGAGACGCGAGCGAAGCAACT
>JAHEOE010000112.1 GCA_018609785.1 Minisyncoccota bacterium
GGACCGCTAAGGTGGTTAACTGCCCGATTTCTGTTTTGGCTTATCCCGGTAGTCTCGGGTTTGCCGTGGTGTTTCAAGACCGATTAGGGCTTACGTCGAAGCCACCCCCCCGGCGGGCCGGGGCTAAGGGACTTCCCATCCTGACTACATCCCTACTTACCGGGGGTTAGTAAAAAGACTTTCGCTAATTATCTGCCCCCACTTAAATAATATACACATATCTCTGCCGAATATGAGCAGAATGTGAGCCTATATATTTACCCTCATTTAAAGGAAATAGGCTTGAAGTGCTATATCGGCGTTTTAGACTCTACGCCGTAGAATGTGAGAAAGTACAAGCTATAGCACTTATAAAAGTCGTTGCTTTCGCGTTGCTTTCGCGTTGCTTTGGCGTTGCTTTGGCGTTACTTTAGAGTTTTTTAGCGTTGCTTTGGCGTTGCTTTGGCGTTGCTTTAGCGTTGCTTTGGCGTTGCTTTAGAGTTTTTTAGCGTTGCTTTACTGTTGCTGTAGTTATGTCGCGCGCGTGATTTTCTTTTCCAACAAAATTGTTTTGTTAGAGCAAAGAAATTTTTGCCTGCCGCGAACGAATTTTTTGGAAAAGAAAAAACAGTTTGCAAATAACAAAATTTCTTTGGCAACCCCCCAACAATTTTTTTATATCGCAAAGAAATCTTTGCGTTTCGCAAACAACCCACCCGCGACTGAAAATATACCCAATATGGGGTAGAGTTTACCCCCCTGTCAGCAAACTGACATAGCCCGCATAAGTATAGAATACACACTGAATCTTTGACCATACAAACAGTACGGTGTAGTAGTATAAAAAGCCTTTGCTGCTACACTGTCGGCGCGTCGCTGTGTTCACCCCACAGAGGATAGTAGCTACAAACACCATAATAACACAATATACTATACTCTAAATAATGCGCGCGCCCACACGCACGCGCGAGTCTTGCGATTTTACCACCGAAACCTTTTTATGGATGGCTGTGCAACTGTATCATATATGTCTACTGACGACGATACTACACCAACCCTTTCTACTTCATCCACTGAATCTGACCATACAAAGAGTGAAGCTCTCGACTATGCAACGACAAAGTTGCAGAAGAAAAATCTACGCGCTCAGCAATCAGGAGGTGGCAACGGAGCAGAAGAACGCTTTATTGACAAAGAAACCCCACAAGAAAATGATGGACGTTCGCAGACTGTCACGGGATTCGACCCGCACGATGCCCAAAGTGAGAAAGTCTATCGGCAGGGAGAATGGATTGACAAGTGGGAATGGCTCAACCAACTAAATGACGGCGTGCAGAATAAAAATAGAAGTAAACACAACTGGAGGGCAGGGAAGTTGAATGACGCAAAGCTAATTGCTAACAGACTTGAATTAACTCGACCTGAGCGTGATAAGCTCAAACGAATGGCTGACTCGGTAAACTTTAATCGGTTTGGGTCCTATCGCAGTGAAGAAGTGTTACTTGCGTGTGCTTCACTGATTTCTGACGAGAACACAACAGTGTACGACAACCGAATCATTTTACAAGACGAGTTCCGAAGAATGTTGACTTCATTTGATATGGGGTCGAACGACCACCAACAGATTCGACAGGCGATACGCGATAGGACGGAATACTTTTAACGGGTAAACACAGAGTCGCGCTAACTCCATAGAGACTTAAAAATGAGAATCCACTTTTAAACGACAATAATGATTACAAGCTATATGAGGACCGACACTATCGGCTCCCGAAAGGGTGATATACTATGACAAATGGACCACGACCAGACGGACACGAAGAACTGCACGGGGAGCCGCTTGACAATGTGGACCAGATTGAAGCTGGCTACCACTGCAATGCTCGCAAGTGGAGTTGGGAAGACGAGGAGACGCAGGAGCAGCAGCTATTCAATGGCTTCTGTAACAATCGTGCTGGCTTTAAGACTGACCACGTTGGCGCAGGCCGGTGTACGTATCACGGTGGCTCTGCGGGCGCTCCAGAGAAGAATACAAACGCCGCAAAGCATCATCTCTACACACAGCGGTCGAACTATTACGAGACTCGTTCCGCTGAAGAGCAGTTGTGGATGGATGAGCTTGTGCGCTCGATGTTGGACGACGCACCGTTCAGTGCTGACAACTTCCAGAAGTTCCAGATGCTTCGGGAGATTGCGATTGATATGCACAAGAAGCGGCAGTCGAACGACTACACAGCAGACGAAGGACTTGTCAAAGAGAATGTTGTCCGCGATGATGACGGCGACCCGATGATGCGCGACGGCGAGCTTGTTACAGATACAGACGAGAACCCTGTGAATATGGCCTATGACCGCCTTGACAGAACGATGACGCGGAAGATGAAGGAGTTAGGACTCCTTGATGACCCCGAAAGTCAAAAGGCAGAGAGCGGCCAGTCTATCGCAGAGCAGCTTGCAGAGCTTCGAGAAGGAAGTAATGACAATGAGTGATAACATCTTTGAAGACACACCACTTGAGCCGTTTAGCGGCGGCTACTACGGTGCGCGATTTCAGGTCCAAGCGTATGACGATGGGCCAGTTATCGAGCAATCGTTGTTTGATTACATCGAGGCAAATATCTACGAACAGACGAGTTCACCACCGTGGGCGCGAGTTGGAATGAGCGAATCTCCATACTTCCAGCTTGGTGGTGAGCCGGGTATCCCTGGAAACGTTCTTGGGATGCCAGAAGATTTTATCCGAAAGTATAAAGTGCTTGACAATGGCCACACGCACTGGATTATGCTCGTAAAGCCCGGCTATGCGTATATGCTTTCTGTAAATGATAATCTCGAAGAGCAGTTAGAGGACACAGAGATTGACTGGTGAAAGACAATGCTCGATGAATCATTAGACCTGAAGCGGCTCGTCACAGAACCGTCATACTTTGTCAAAGAGTTTATCGGTGTCGAGCCGTTCGAGTATCAAAAAGAGTTTCTCAACGACGAAGCCAACCGAAAGCTCTTTGTAGCTGGTCGGCGTGTTGGAAAGTCACGCTCTGCATCGTGGAAGGCGCTTTGGTATGCTATTACACACTCAGAAGCGGAAGTACTTCTCACAGCGAAGACACAGCGGCAGTCGATGGAGCTATTCCGTCAGATTAAGGCAGAGATTCGACAGAGCGAAGCAGAAAGCCAAGAGTGGGGAATTAGCCGCGAAACACGCACCGAAGTGAACTTCTCCAACGGGTCGCGCATCGTGTGTTTACCCCTCGGTCGGGATGGCTCGAATATTCGTGGATACGGTGCTGACCTCCTTATTGTAGATGAGGCGGCCTATGTCCCTGAAGGAATTTTTCAAGAAGTCCTAATGCCGTTTCTCGCCGTAGGTCAGAATCAGTTTATAATGATTTCGACGCCGCGGGGAAAGCGTGGCTTTTTTTGGGACCGATACGACGAGTCAAACCGTGGCGAGAATGATTACTTTGTTCAGCAAGTTCCGACGTGGAAGAATCCAAAAGTTGACGACGAGTGGGTTGAGCGACAACGAAAGAATCTTACGTCAATGCAGTTTAAGCGTGAGATTAAAGGTGAGTTTGACGAGAACACTGACGCTTACTTCACTGAGGAAGAAGTTACACATGAGGATGTTGCTGTTGGACGACCTGTGCAGCGAGAGACTGATGCAGCATATCTTGGCGTAGACCTCGCTCACACAGGTGATGATGAGTCTGTGTACATTTCTCTCGACCAGAACGGAAACATATTCGACATCGAATATACGTCAAACAAAGAGCTTACAGATGCGATGGGACGCATTCGAGAGCTTGACAAATACAACAATTACAACAAAATTCTTGTTGACCAGACTGGTCTTGGAGCCGGTGTTGTAGACCAAGTTCAAGAAGACCTTGGGAACAAGGTAGAGGGTATGAAGTTTACGCTTGATAAGAAACAGTCAATTTACTCAAACCTCAAGAACAACTTTCAAGACCAGCAACTTACGTTCAGGTTTGAGCCAAATGCTGGCGAGGATACGAACACGATGAAACAACAGCTAACGGCGCTTGAGTACGATTACACAAGCTCTGGTAAGCTAAAAATATTCCACCCATCTGGTGAACATGACGACTTCTGTGACGCGCTCGCACTAGCTGCGTGGGCAAAGGATAAGAAGCGTACAGCACTAACAGATAAAGCGAGTATGAAGCCCTTTGACCTTGGGACTGTTAAAGGTACTAAACGGTAATATAAATGATTAATACAGACAAAAAGGTGATGTAACGTGGCACGAAACACAGCAAACCTACGAAGTAAAGTTCTTGGTGTGTCGGATTCAGGCTTTTCAGACTCGAATAACACAGAAGAGCTTGTGAATGAGACAGGCCCACCGGACCCAAAGAGTCAAGACCAGTTCGCTAACAGACCACACCTATCAGGTGGTGACGTTGAGAGAACGAAGCCTCCGAAAGATAGGATGCGACGATACTGGAGGCAGTTCGAGACGACACCGATTGTTCGAGAGCCAATTACGTCATTTGCCCGACAAGTTGTGGAACCCGGATATTACGTTAAGTCGGATATTCTTGATGAAGAAGAAAAGGACCGTTTGATGCGTTGGCTTTCCAATGCTGCGATTATCGGTGGTAAGAGAGACTGTGACATTCGAAAGCTACTGAAGAAAGCAACAGTGCAGCGTGAAGTACGCGGCACGGTACTTGTTGAAAAAGTTCCAGCAAAAGAAGATAATGAAATTCTGTATGGAGTGAAGCTTATCAATCCTGAGTCTATCGAGGTACACACAATGCCTCGTCAGGCCCTTTTACTTCCACCACAAAAGCCAGAGCAAATCTTTGACAACGATGACGGTATAACAATTAATGATGTTCCAACGACTAAAGACGGACTTGCAGCAGCGTATGAGCAGGATATGACGACAAATCGTTGGAGAAACGATGACGATTATAGGCGGTACTGGACTGCTGACGAGATTATTCCACTTACTCGTGACGCTGACATTGGTGAAGTGTACGGAACGTCTCGTTTAGAGGCTGCAAGTGCGCGCATTGAAGGTCTCAAGAAAAAGTTACAAGATAACGATGAAGCTATCGCATCGAAAGCTTATCCGCTCTGGCTCTTTATGTTCGGTTCTGAAGAGAGTCCGTGGGAGCGAGATGACATTGATAGGTTTATGAACGCTCACGATATGAACAACTTCCAGCCCGGACTCAAGCAAGGTGTCCGTGGTGACGTGGACGTTCGGACTATTTCTGGAGACGTAGCAGAAATTGCTGAATATCTCCAGTATGACCTTGATTACATTATGTCTTCGATGCCGATGCCGAAGTACACGCTTGGTGCGTTCGAGAATCAGATTAACCAGTTTGTTTCTCGGTCTGAAGAGCGCGACGTGCAGCGACAACTGAAAGAAGCGCGTCGAGAAATGGAAGAAGAGTTTTCTGAAATTGTGCAAGAGAAGTCACAAGAGATGTTTGGTATCTCAGAAGAAGACTCTATGAAGGTAAAGTTTAAGATGGGACGCCCTGACGAAGAAGAAAATGATATAGTTGGACCAGACCAAAATATCATTGATTACCGTGGCAAACAGGATAACGAAGCCGAACCAGGAGAAAGTGGTGATTCGGGAAATCCGAACCGGGGTCAGCCGAGCAACAGCGAGCCGCAGCCGGATGGCGCTCAACAGGACTCTGAAGAAGAGAACATCTGGACAGCCGAGCTTGCTGACCCCCGCTTTGTAAGCACAACATCAGAACAACGAGAAATATACGGTGAAATAAACGAGGTATTTAAAGAGTACGTGGATACAACAGTGTCGCGTCTCCGCTCTGAGTTCCGTGACGCTCCGCGTAGTGCAATGACACAGCTATCGAGTGTATTAACAAGCTCGGAGCGACAAGCTTTCCGCCGTGTGTCACTTGACCAAACATCTGAATCAGTGTTAGAAACTGTTGTACAAGACTCGCTACAGACATTAAAGTCTAACACGAGTATGGACTACGAAGCAACATATAATTCAACACACAGGAATAACAAGCAACAGTTTACACGTAATGTACGACGTGCTGTGGAAAATGCTGTTGATGACCTCGGAAAGCGTATTGAACAACAGGTCACAAACGCTGTACAGAGCGGTGAGGATATGCAGAACGTCATTGAACGTGTCCGTGGAACGTTTACTCGAAGTAGACTCCGAAAGCGTGCAAAGATTATTGCACATATGGAGATTCAACGTGCTGTAAATGTTACAAAGCTCACAGAATTTGAATCACACAGAGACGTGATTGGTGTGAAAGCAATTAACTCTTGTGGGCAAAGCACTACAAGGCTCTGTGATGATATTGCGGGATGTAGCGGGGAGCCAGCCGTGGCATACTTTAATAGTGAACAAACATTAACAGAACAGTGGATGGAGCAAACAAATGAAGAATATCTTCACACTGGCTTTGACCCTCTTCCAGAGTCTCCACCGTGGCACTTTAACTGCAGTACAGAGCTTGTGCCTGTCGTTGAAGATGACAGCGGCACCTCGTTAACACACGCGCCGCCGCAAGAAGATGAAGAGTTTACAATTGAGGACCTTGAAGAAAAGTACGGAATGAGAGTGAAAAACAATGCCTGAATTTTCAGAATCAGACAGAGTAGAGACTCCTGATGGGCCTGCTTTGGTCTTAGATACACAAACATCAAACTTTGAGATGCCAGTTGATGTTGATGACGAGGGAGAAACAGTTACCGAAGAAGTAGAAGCATCAAGAGACACACCTGTATACATTGTCGGTCTTTTGGAAGGAGGAAATGCGGCATACGACGAAGAACAAGTTTCCTCGTATGAGGGAACGTTTTCTGATAAAGAAGACACTGACCCCGGAGACCTCGCAGGAAAAGCAGAAATGGCAGAAGTGTACTCCTTCACAGATAAACCATATGATATGGA
>JAHEOE010000113.1 GCA_018609785.1 Minisyncoccota bacterium
ACGCACTGTAAATATTTCTCCCAAAGGAGAGGATACATCTGCCGGCGCTTTTGAATGTTCCGTTTCCAAACAAAGCCAATTGGAAAGTTTAAAACCTGAGATTAAGAAGGCGGATCTTAACGAAGAAAAAGCAAAGCTTACAAAACTTAATAAAGAACTTGAGACACTTAAACAGAAGATAGAAGAGAGTAAGACGGGGCAAACTTCTCAAAAACAAAGAGAGACATATAATGAATTAGTACGTGAATATAATCAAAAACGGGAGCGATATAAGCAAAAGCAAACAGAACTTCAAAATCTTCAGGAGCAATTTAATAAGGATGTGGAAGCTTATAATGCATTTTTACAGAATGAATGCAGTTCTGTATCGGAGAATACGTCGGGATATCAGATAAAAAGGATATTGGGGTATACATAACATTTCCTTGCACGTATAAAATATTCATGCTACTCTGGAAAAGAGTATACGGAATAACAAGTAACGATAATGGTTTCTATGCCAGCGGATATTGATAAACAAGCGGTTATTGAAAAATATAATCTGCACGAAGAAGATACGGGGTCCACTCCCGTACAGGTTGCTATTATGACGGAACGGGTTAAAAATCTGACGCGTCATCTCCAGCAGAATAAAAAAGATGTTCATTCGCGACGGGGGTTGATTAATATTATTTCTCAGCGCAAGAAGCTTTTGGCGTATCTCAAGCGAACCGATAGAGCAAAATACGATGAACTCATTAAAGCTCTAAATCTTCGAGCATAGAGTTTGTTTTTAAAACGAACGCCACACACTAATACCAATTTAGTTTTTTTTCTATGAAACAGCAAATATACACCTATAATCTTGGGGGGACGGAACTCTCTGTAGAACCTAATCGACTTGCCTCCCAGGCAGATGGTTCGGCTTTGGTTACTTTGGGGGAGACCACTGTGTTAGTAACGGCGGTGATGAATGATGAAGCGGAAGAAGGGCAAGACTTTCTTCCGTTGTTTGTTGATTTTGAAGAGCGATTTTACGCGGCCGGTAAAATTAAAGGCAGTCGGTTTGTTAAGCGCGAAGGAAAACCAAGCGAGGAATCCGTTCTTACCGGTAGATTGGTTGATAGAACCATAAGACCTTTCTTTAACGAAGGGTTGCGCAATCAGGTTCAGTTAGTTATTACCGTGTTATCCACGGATGGAGTTAATGATCCGGATGTGCCTGCTTTGCTTGGCAGTTCGGTTGCTTTGTTGGTATCCGATATTCCGTGGGCCGGACCGGTTTCCGGTATTCGCGTGGGGAAAATCCAAGATCGATTAGTGCTTAACCCTAGTTATGATCAACGTGAAGAAGGGAAACTTGATCTTTTTGTCAGTCTGTCTCCCGAAGGACGGATGATTATGCTTGACGGTTCGGCGAAGTTTTTGCCGAATGCTGAGATTCTTGAAGGAGTGGGTGCTGCTTCATCTCTTCTAAAAGAATTGAATATGTTTCAGGAGAAGATCGCTTCCGAATTAGCGCCCGAGTCTCGAGAAGTCACACTTGCGACGGATACCGAGGAAGATGCTCGTATTCGGAAGGTTCTTCGACAAAAAGATTTAGAGAGTTTGGTGTTTGGGTCGAAAATGGAAATGCAAAGCGCACATGAAACTTTGAAGACTGACTTACTTGAAGAAACTGATGTAGAAGAACGTCGGTTGGAGAATATTATAGACCAGGAGGCCGAGCGAAAATATAAAGAACGTGTTCTTCAGGACGAGAAGCGTCCGGATGGTCGAGGAATGGATGAATTACGATCATTGTCCGGAGAAATCGATTTATTGCCTCGGACACACGGCGCTTCGTTATTTACCCGCGGACAGACGCAATCCCTCTCCATTGTAACTCTTGGTTCTCCCGGTGAGTCGCAAATTATTGATGAGATGGAGGAAGAATACAAAAAGCGGTTTATGCATCATTATAACTTCCCTCCGTTTTCGGTCGGTGAAGTGAAACCGATGCGTGCTCCCAGTCGAAGAGAAATCGGGCATGGAGCGTTGGCGGAAAAAGCTCTCGACCCGCTTATTCCCACCGTAGAAGAGTTTCCGTATACCATTCGTGTGGTAAGTGAAATTTTAGAGTCCAATGGTTCTTCATCTATGGCTAGTGTCTGTTCTTCAAGTATGGCTATGATGCGTGCGGGAGTCCCCATTAAAGAGCCGGCGGCGGGTATCGCAATTGGTGTTCTTGAGGATGAGGAAGGGAATTACCAATTAATGACCGATATCCAAGGGCCGGAAGATCATTATGGTGAAATGGATCTAAAAGTGGCGGGAACTCGGAGCGGAGTTACTGCTATCCAGATGGATGTTAAAGGAAAAGGGCTTACGCCTCAGATGCTTCAAAATGCTCTTATGAAAGCTAAGAACGCTCGTCATGAGGTGTTGGATGTTTTGGAGCAAGTGATCTCTCAAGCGCGAGATGCGGTTTCGGAATATGCTCCGAAGATTGAAACACTGAGCATTGATGAGCAAAAGATTGGAGATGTTATCGGGCCCGGAGGAAAGACAATTCAGAAAATTATTGAGGAGACAGGCGCAAAAATTGATATTGAAGATGACGGACGGGTTTATATTACTGCTGAAACTTCAGACGTGGCTGAAGACGCAATAGAGCGTATAAAAGGAATCACGAAAGATATAGAAATTGGCGAAGAATATTCCGGAACCGTGGTGAATACAACGGATTTTGGAGCGTTTGTAGAAGTTCTTCCGGGGAAAGTCGGGCTTCTTCATATTTCTGAATTGTCTTCCGAACGTGTTGACAGGGTTGAGGACGTAGTGGATAATGGGGATAGAGTTCGAGTAAAAGTCAAAAAAGTCGCCGAAGACGGAAAATTTGATCTCACCTTACAACCCTAACTTTGTTAAGGAATGGCGGATAAAAAACAAAAAAATACAAACTCCAACAGTCAGAAACTTCGTACCTTGGCCTCCGATCTTAAACGACTGGAAGGTGATGAAGAAAGTGCGTCTGAAAATTCGTCTTCCGGATTTTCCGGGAATGTTATAGATGATGAAGCTGAAGAGGAAGTTTCAAAATCAACCACTTCTCAAAAAAAGAAAAATTCAACGGAAGCTAGTGGAAAACAAGGGGAGAGTGATATTCTCGATGAGCTTGATACAAAAGATGTGGATAGTTCGTCAAAGCAAAAAGAAAGTTCGGAAATCTCCTTGCTTGATGATGAAGTAGAAGAGAGTGCGTCGAAAAAGGAGGATGATGCGGACAACCCTTTGAAGGACTTGGAGAGACAGAAAGAAAAAAAGAAAAAATCTCCTTCTTCGGAAAAAGCGAGTAATGTTAAACAAGGAGTAGGAATTGAAAAGCAAGCTGAAGATGATGCTTTTTATAAAAACGCTTGGTTTATTGGGAGTGTAGTAGGATTATTATTGCTTATCGGCGGGGGCGGAACCTATTTTTATTTGACCTCATCATCCGAAGAAAGTGAACCGGTTTCTTCCGAGGAGCCGAGGCAAAATGAAGACGAGAATACGGGTGATAGTTCCGATAATAATCAAGAACCATCCGGGAATGTAGAAGGTAATCAGATTATCTCCACAGACAATAGTGTCCAAGTTTCTGTTGGAGGGGGGGATACGCGGAGTGCCGTACTGAATGCTCTTTCTCAAGGGGAGGGAGTTTGGACTGAAGTGGTATTGGTGAATGCCGATGAAACACGGTTGCCTCTTGAAGAAGTAGCTTCTGAGTTAGGTATTACGTTGTATACACCTCTGCAAGAACAAGCCGTCGGATATCAATTGGTATCTTATAATCAGGAAGGGGTGTATAAACTGGGAATGATTATTCAGACTTCCTCTGAAAATGCGCCCGCGCTTGTAGAAGAGTGGTCCGTTAATATCCCGTTTGATCTTAGTAAGTTCGCATTGGAAACTTCATCACGCACCGTTGTGGACCCGCAAATTAATACGCGTATCGTTTCTCAAAACGGGCAAAGTGTGACCAACTATTATTATAATTATACTGATGAATTGAATTCGATTGATGTTATGGGGAGTGGAAATCTGGTATTAATGTCAACGTCTCAAGCGATGCAGGAAGCGCTGATTTCGGAATCTTTGTAAGTAAATGTGGATAACTCATGTTGGAGAGGAATGGCATGTTTGGTATGCTGAAAGAGTAAGGAAGTTGGACAATTCAACCATGAGTATACACAAATGAAAAACAAATACTCGTGGTTGAATTTCTCCTGCTAACCTTGACACTCAAAAAGCAAAAACCAAAACAAATTGCTAACATAATACAAAAACAAAACGTACACGACGTACCTTAGCTCAAATAAACAGGAACAAACCCAAGATTAGTTTGAGAAAAAAACAAAGAAGCCACATACCTTAGAAAGCATCAGAACTGAGAGTGAGGGTAATGTGGCTTCTTTTAATTGACGAGTGAAGTATTTCATGGTATTCTTCTTGACAAGGTTTCTCCTCTTACATATAATCAACGATAGCTTCTTATGGGACAAGATTCTCAAAGCGGGAAAAACGTGATCGAAAAGGAAGGGACAATCACGGAAGTTCTACCGAATACAATGTTTCGAGTGGAAATTGACGATGGTGTGGAAGTCCTTGCTCATCTTTCGGGAAAGATGCGGATGCACTACATTAAAGTACTACCGGGAGATCGAGTTACGCTTGAATTAAGCCCGTATAATATGGAGAAAGGTAGAATAGTCAAACGTCTTTAGGTATGCATGTACAAGCTTCAGTTAAGAAAAGATGTCGCAACTGTAAAATAGTTCGACGTCGCGGTCGCGTTAGAGTTATTTGCTCGGCGAGTCCCAAGCATAAACAACGACAAGGTTAATAGTAGTCTATGATTCGTATTGCGGGAGTTAATATACCGGAAAACAAGAATATTGATGTAGCTCTGACTCATATTTATGGTATTGGTCACTCGCGAGCTCAGAATATTCTCAATGCCGTTCAAATTGAACATCAAAGAAAGGCAAGCGGACTTTCCAAAGGAGAAATCAACACGCTAAAAGAGTATATTGATAGAAATTATAAAATTGAGGGAGATCTGCGACGGGAAATTCGATACAATATTCAACGGCTTAAAGACATTGGCTCTTATCGGGGCAGTCGGCACAATAAAGGATTACCGATTACCGGACGTACCAAGTCAAACGGTCGTACCCGTCGTAAGAAGAAAGGTTCGGCACGAGCCGTTGAAAAGTAAGAATGTAAACGTATAGTATGGGAAAGAAACGTGTAGCTCAAAAAGGTTCGACCACATCAGATGTCAATTTAAGTAACATCCGAGAGACTTCCACCAAGAAAAAAGTTTCTCGCGGAAGAGCCTATGTACTTGCCACATATAATAATACAATTGTAACGTTGTGTGACCTCTCCGGGAATGTTCTTGGATGGTCTTCAGCCGGGAACGTTGGTTTTAAGGGAGCAAAAAAAGCAACCCCATATGCGGCTACACTCGTAGCAAAGACGGCCGTGGAAAAAGTACGACGTACCGGACTTACAGATGTAAAAGTGATTGTCAAAGGAGTGGGGTCCGGTCGAGAAGCGGCAATTCGCGGTTTTGCTAGTGCAGGACTAAATGTCTTGTCAATCAAAGATATGACGCCCGTACCTCATAACGGACCGCGAGCTCCGAAGCCACGACGCGTATAAGTAACTATTAAAGTCATGTATCAGCGGAAGAAAGTCAAGACAGCACGTATCTTTGGAGAACGTATTTTCCCCAATGTAAATGTAACCGATGAAAAATTACAGATGCCTCCGGGAATGCATGGGGCGAAGCGAAAGCGGGCCAATCGGTCTGAGTATGGAAAGCAACTCTTGGAAAAGCAAAAGGTCCGTCATATATACGGGCTTAGAGAAAGGCAGTTTCAAGGATATTATCAGGAAGCAAATCGTCGAAGTGAACCAACTCCGGCGGCGATGCTTTCGCTTTTGGAAAGTCGTCTTGATAATGTTGTGTATCGTACCGGTCTTGCGTTAACTCGGGATATGGCTCGACAGTTTGTTTCTCATGGTCATATTCAAGTTAATGGGAAAATTGTTACGATTCCCAGTTATTCAGTGAAAGAAGGAGAGGTAATTAGTATTTCGGAAAACGGACTGCGAAATAAAACGTTAGCGTCACAAAAAGAAGAGCTGAACTCTCAAGAAATACCGACGTGGATGGAATATAATCCGAAAGAAACGAGTTTCACAATAACGAGCACTCCTTATGCCGATCAAGACAGTCAAAACTTTGATTTGACGTTGGTTGTGCAATTCTATTCCCGATAAAATAACACCTTTCCTTATGAGTATGGAAATATCTCTTCCCAACAAACCCGAACTGGTCGAGCAAAAGTCAGAGAATTCGGCAATATATGAAATTAAACCATTGTTTCCCGGGTATGGAGTAACAATTGCCAATTCTTTACGTCGGGTTATGCTTTCCAGTTTACCCGGAACGGCACTTTCTTCGGTGCGTATTAGCGGTGTGGATCATGAATTTTCAACCATTCCCAATGTGTTGGAAGATGTTGTTGATATCTCTCTGAATTTGAAAGCGGTCAAGTTTCGGTTGCATGGAGTGAATGAAACAACCGCCAAGTTGAATGTAACCGGTAAGAAAGAAGTGACCGCGGGGGATATTGAAACCGGAAGTGAGGTTGATGTGGTTAATCCGGATGCTCCTATTTTGACGTTGTCGGATCCTTCTGAATCTGTAGAAATGGAGTTAACGATTGATCGAGGAATGGGATTTGTGAAAGCTGATGAGCATAATCTTCCGCGAGAAATCGGTCTTATTGCTCTGGATTCCGTGTATTCTCCGGTTAAGCGAGTTTCTTATTCCGTGGAGGATATTCGTGTAGGAGATGTTACAAACTACAACAGAGCTGTATTTGAAATTACTACTGATGGTGCGTTGACTCCGTATGAAGCCATTACACAGGCTGCGGATATTTTGGTCCGTCAATTCCGGGCTTTGACTGATGAAACGGCGTATGTATCCGAACAACCTTCCGAGGAAGATGAAAAACCTGCTGACGAAGAAGAATCAGGTGATTTTGAATCATCCGGTATCTCGGTGGAACAGCTGGGATTTTCGCAAGGAATCGTGAAATCGTTGAAGGAAAGCGGTGTGGAAACGCTGGCTGATTTGGCGAGTGTGTCTCGTGATCAGCTTGCAGATGTGCCCGGTATTTCTGATAAGCGAATAAGTGAAATAGAAGAAAAGCTTGAAGAGTTTAATATTACCCTCTAGGGGTTGCAATCTTCGCTTAAAAACGGTATAATTAGGACTTAGTAATTGCGTTTGTAGGTATGAATAAGGGGAAGAAAGTCACTAAATTGAAACGATCCAGAGAACAGAGAGAAGCTCTGTTGCGTACTCTCTCTCAGGATTTAATTCGTAAAGGGACTATACATACAACTGAGAAGCGGGCAAAAGCGCTTCAACCATATGTAGAGCGCTTGATTACCAAAGCGCGGCGGGGAAATATTTCCGGTAGACGATATGCCGCTCAGGTTTTGGACGATATGTCGGTTGGTTTGTTATGTGATGAAGTAGCTCCTCGCTATGTGGATCGTAACGGAGGATATACCCGTATTATTAAGGCTCCGCAACGTGAAAGCGATAAAGCGAAGATGGCAATCATAGAGTTAGTTTAGATATATATGCAACGGAATGTGGTAACCATAGATGCTCAAGATCGACGTCTCGGTAATTTGGCGACGGAGATAGCCTATTATTTGGAAGGGAAAAACGATCCGTCGTTTGAATATCATAAAGATAATGGTGTTCAGGTTATCGTGTATAATATTGATACGATGAGTGTACACCCGCGTAAGGCACGACAAAATGTGTATTATCGGCACTCCGGATATCGAAAAGGACTCCATAAGAAGTCTTGGCAAGATATTTTGGAAGAGGATCCGCGTACTTTGTTGAAGTCAGCGGTGGAACGTATGCTTCCGAAGAATAAAATGCAGCGTGAGCGTATGAAACGGTTGGTCTTGTATCGTGGAGCATATACAAAAGAGGATAATTAGTGATATTCATATATGGAATCAGTGATGATACATACTGAACAGTTTAATGAAGGAGTCGGGCGACGAAAATCGGCGACTGCTCGTGTACGAATCAGTCCGCGTAAAGAAGGAGATGGTTCGGTTATGTATGTGAATGAACAGACGTTAAATGAGTACTTCGTGAGCGAACCGCTTCAAAATATTACATTTGCTCCGTTAAAAACCGCCGGTGGCAACGCAACATTCTTCATAACCGCTCAAGTGCGTGGTGGTGGTACCACCGGTCAAGCCGAAGCTATCCAACTCGGACTTGCTCGTGCCTTGGAGGCATATGATCCGGAACTCCGTCGTTCTCTTAAGGATAACGGATATCTCACTCGTGACCCGCGTGCCAAAGAACGCAAGAAACCCGGTCTTCGCAAAGCCCGCAAGCATCCTGAATGGTCCAAGCGGTAGCATCTTTTCTCTTTATTTTTTCTCTCCCGATTTTTGTCCGGCAAAAGTCGGGAGTTTTTAATGCGTTCTAGCCCATTTGTATAATCTAAACCCCGCTTTCTTTGAGGAGAGCGGGTTTTTTTTCTGGCTTACAACTGAAACAGCCCTTCACGTTGAATGGGGAAACTTCCCTTTTTAAGGGTGTTATTTTTGAGAACAAAAAAGGTAAGAGTACGTCCGTCGACGTACGGAATAAGATGTTCTCCTTCGAGTAAAGAAAAGCTCGAGGCTCCTTCCTCACCACGATCATCAAGTTCTACAACAGAGTAAGAATTGTTCTCTCTGAAAAGTATATGTGCTTCAGATACCGGGAGCCATTGGATATCGTCAATTGTAGTATCTTCGGATTGATACAGAACGGAAGTCTCTCCTTTCTTTCGGTCGGCGTAGTTCTTGATATCTTTCGTATAGCGTACGGCGATTTGGTTTTCAGTTGCAAAAATACTTTTTGCTCCGTTTTGAGAGAATTTTAGCGTACGAGCGGGAAGATCAAGCTTGGAGAGTTGGGGCGATTCGGAGGAGTTTTCCGTCATCGTGTATATCTCTGTGCTGTTGGCGCGTACGTATACCTTTTCTTGAGGGGAAATGTATAGTTTGTTGATGTTGTTAGGGAGGTCGGTACTTAAGATGGTACTATTCTCTTTATCTCCACGGGGGAAAGTAATCAAAGCTTCTTGTTCTTTGTTCAGATAAACGATACGCGAGGGAGTTGCTTTCAAGATTTTTACGTTGCTCACAATGGGAGAAGACGTGGTCTCATTTAATAAATTGATCTCAAACATATGCCCGCCTTGCTGAAGCGTAATGATGTTGTTTGTTAAGGTTATGTACGTAATCGGTGTGGTCGCCCGATCGTAGGGGAAGAAAGAGGTTACATTTTTTATTGTGGGGGTGTTTTGGCTGAGATTCGTTACAAGGAAGGTTTGCTTGCCGTTTTGAGAAGTTGCGGCGAAGGTAACCAGAAACTGTTCGTTTGTTTGACCCCAAATAATATTTTCAACCGGCGCTGAAGGAAGGTCTTGGTCAGTCAGAAGTGTCTGACGCTTCTCTTGAGGTTGATACAGATAAAGGTTACGCGAAGGGGATTCTGATTTCTCCTCGGAAGAGGAGTGAGTGGTGAATACAAAACTTGCATACCGCGGGGAGCTATACACATCCGTCACTGTTTCGGTGTCTTTGCTGAAAAATTCCGTGGTGGTGATATTGTTGGGGAAGAGAAGCGTGTCTTCGATTTCGGTAACCACATAGGGCGTAAACTTAAGCGTTTTCCCCCATGGTTGAAAGCCGTTTTTTTCCAGCGAGACGGTGTGACGCCCGGTCTGAATTCCGCTTCGGTAGACGGGGGTTTGTTCCAAGTATTTTCCGTCCAAAGAAACTTTGACCTTTTGGGGGACGCGTACACTTACCCCTCCTGTCGGGGAAACAGATACACTGGAACCTTGGTTTATTCGATAGCCCAAAGCATATAGCACAATGGCAGGGGCCGCGATTAGAAAAATGAGAGTAAAAAGAATTGTGAAAAGACTACGTCGTGATTTATTCATATGCACATATGTTATCGATCAAGAGCATGATTGGCCAAGCTGTCCGCTCGTTTGTTTTGTTCTCGGGGGACGTGATGGTAGGAAACTGATTGGAAGGGAACCGCCTTATTCCAAACGTCGATAAATAATTTCTGGATTCCTTCGTTTTTCAGCCGATATTGGCCGGTGAGTTGTTTTTGGGCAAGTTCCGAGTCCATGTAAATGTGTACGTCATGTTCTTTGGCGCTTTGCTTGCCGATACGTTGTTTGGCCCGTTCCAAAGCGAGGGCGATGGCTTGGTATTCGGCTTCGTTGTTGGTTTTCTCGCCAAGGTATTCGCTGACGGTCTCTTCGGTCTCATCGGGCAGTATAATCAACGCTCCCGCGCCCGCTTGACCGGGGTTTCCTCGAGATGCGCCGTCGGTGTAAATGGTCAGGGAAGGCATACAAGACTGTTAGGTTTCGGCTAAGAGATAGTCGGTAAGGTTGTGGAGATGGGTTTCTAACAATTC
>JAHEOE010000114.1 GCA_018609785.1 Minisyncoccota bacterium
TTGAAGCGACGACAAGAGTTTCGCGGACGAGCTCAGACAGGAGCGACGGTTATTGATGATTACGCTCATCATCCGGCCGAAATCAGAGCTGTCCATCAGGCTATTCGGACCTCATATTCGGATCATAATCTTTGGGTGGTGTTTCAACCTCATACGTTTTCTCGTACCAAAGCCATGAGTGAGGAGTTGGTGGAGACATTGGCTCAATTCGATCATATCCTCTTGGCTCCCGTATATGCTTCGGCTCGCGAAGAAACCGGCAGCTATACGTCCGAACATTTAGCAGAGCGATTACGGGAGGTAAGCGACAAGACGGATATTCGGGTGTTTGAGGATGTCTCTTCCATAGAAAATATTCTTCAGAACGAAACGGGGCACGATGATATCATTGTTACCATGGGGGCCGGAGATATCAATCTTCTGGCCGAACATCTTATTCAACAGTCATAATCAGACCATCTATGAAAATCATTATTCTCGCCGGCGGTGGCGGTACCAGACTGTGGCCGTTGAGCAGACAGGATAAGCCCAAGCAATTCCAAAAGCTTTTGGGAGAACGTACGATGCTTCAGGAATCCGTTGAGCGTCTGCGGCCTGCGTATTCGTTGTCGGATATATATGTGGCCACCAATGACGCGTACGCGGAAGAAGTCAGACGCGAACTTCCGGATTTGCCCGCGGATCATATTCTTGTGGAGCCGGAGAAACGGGACACGGCCGCCGGATTGGGACTGGCCGGTTGGAACGTAAAGACTGAGTCCGAAGAAGAGGGACTTGCCTTTCTCCCCGCCGATCATTATATTGCCGATGTCCAAGAATTTTGGCATGGGATGAGCAGCGCGGCAAGCTTTCTCGCCGAATACCCGGAGTATATTCTCACCTTGGGGATTCAGCCCACCGAACCGGAAACGGGATACGGATATATTAACTATGAAGGCGTACCGCTTGAGTCAACCGGAAATCATACGGTGTATCCGGTGGCCGAATTTAAAGAAAAACCGGACCGTAACACAGCAGAAGCCTATCTCGCCGCGGGGACCTATGTGTGGAACGCGGGGATGTTTTTTGTCACGCAGCGAGTTCTTAAGGAAATGTATTATACGTTCATGCCGGATATGGCTGCAGCGTTTGACAGAATGAAGCAAGAGACTGATCCGGATGTTCGGACGCGGATATTTGCGGAGACGGAAAAGCAAAGTTTTGACACGGCTATTCTTGAACAAGCAAATAATATCGCGGTACTTCCCATTAGTATGGGCTGGAGTGATATCGGATCTTGGAAGGCGGTTAAGGACTTGATGGCCGAACCCGAAGAGAATATTGTTTTCGGGGAGAATGAGTATCTGAATCAAGAGAGTACGGGCGTACTTGTGCACAGTCAGACCGGGCGATCCGTTTCCACAATTGGAGTGAGTAACGTGGTTATTGTGGATACGGAGGATGCCTTGTTAGTGGCGGATATTGATCGGAGTCAGAATGTCAAAGAAGTTGTCAAAGAGTTGGAGAACGCCAATAGCAACCGTATATAAGAACCTCGTATGAAGTATCTTCCTTCGCGGCGTAAACGGTGGCTTTTGATCGGTTTCGGATTGGTCGTGGGAGGAGTTTTGATATTGGCCGCATGGGGAGGTTTCAAATGGCGAACGTTGGAGCAGTCGCTGTCTTCTTCGGATGAGGTGGTCAACATAACCGTTGAGAACGGAAGTAATTGGCAGGCGGTGAGTCAGCGGTTAGAGAAGCGAGGTGTTATTCCGGATGCGCAGATAGTGCGATGGTATGTACAATGGCGGGATATCTCCCTCAAACCAGGGGTATATGCTGTAAATTCCAAACTTACGGTAAAAGAACTGATCGGTCGGTTGGCTGATGGTCCCAACAGAGAAGAAGTGCGCGTAAGCATTCCGGAAGGATCACGTATTTTGGACATAGCCGAGATTACGTCTGAGAAGTTGCAATTTACCAAGAAAGAGTTTATGGACACCGCAAAAGGATATGACACGACCGGCTACGATTTTATTGAAGGTCCGTCTTTACAAGGCTATCTCTTTCCGGATACGTATCGCTTCTTTCCCGATGCTTCACCGGAGAAAGTGGTTGATACCATGCTTGCTACGTTTGAGCAAAAGGCACTCCCGCTTCTCAAACGGACCAATTCAGATATGCTCTCTTCGTACGAGGTTTTGATCCTTGCCTCCATTGTGGAAAAAGAAGTGTTCCGAGAGGAAGATAGACGTAAGGCGGCTGATGTGTTTCTTAATCGATTGGAACAAGACAGAAAATTGGAGAGCGATGCCACCATCGAATATATCACCCGTTCCGGTCGTACGCGTTCCACTGCTTCCGACCTTGATATACGGTCTCCGTATAATACGTACCAAAACAAAGGACTTCCTCCCACGCCCATTACCAATCCGGGGACTGCAAGTCTGAAAGCGGTTACCAATCCCGCCGATACAAAGTATCTGTACTTTTTGACCACACCGCCGCCCGAACAACGCACGCTTTTTTCCGAAACGAGTTCCGAACACCTCCGAAAGGTGCGTACGTATCTGGACTGATGTGGATAAAACCTTTGGTTGCAAGAGATATGCGTGGTAGTATAGTATAAAAGAACATTACACCCGGTACGGTATAATCTTGCTCATCTATGTACCATTCTCAAAACAAAAAAAATATCAAACGGTATCTTTCCAAAGTGGGGATAGGCGCTTTGGTAACCTTAGCTCTCGGAGGAGGCTATATATACTGGGAATCTTTTGATACGACGTCCGAACCGAACGAGGCGCAAGCGAATACGACAAGTGGAGACCATAACGTCTCCGGTTGGCTCTGGGCCGCCAACAGTGAGTATCAGATAGGAAATGAGACGGATAGCAGTATCGGTTGGATCAGTTTGGATAGCTCCAATCCGGAACTGACCAATCCGGATGACGGGGACTACGGTATCCGAATGAAGGTACCCCAAAACGGTAACGGTACCACGTCCGCCGGGAATAAATCGGGAATAAACGACTATATTACGGAAATGCAGGCCGTATCGGACTCCGGTATTAACGCCTCGTTTGGATGGAACGCCAGGCTGGGATGGTTGAATTTTGCGCCCGGTAATACTCCTGCCAGCGCTCCTAGTACTGATAAAAGCAGATTAACGTTTACCAATCCGGACCCTAATAGTAGAAATCGTTCTGTGGGGGATACAAGCTCAAGCGGAGGATATTTGGAAGGATGGGCCCGATTTTGTTCCGTATTTGTAAGTGGCTGTAGTGGAAATTTGGTGGATAATGTGTTGCGAGGCGGCTTTGACGGTTGGGTTAAGATGAATGGAGATAGTTACGGACCGATCCGCAAGTATAATCGGTTTTCCAAGTTTGCGTGGGGTGATTCTGTCGTCGGCTGGCTTAACTTTGGGAATGACGACAAAAAGTACAATGCTGAAGTGGATTTGACATCAGAGGGAGATGGTATTGATGGAGGCCCCAATGCGTTGGTCCAA
>JAHEOE010000115.1 GCA_018609785.1 Minisyncoccota bacterium
AGGTCTTGCCAATTCCTCGTGGAGCGGCAAGCGCCTTTTTCTGCGATGGAGAGTTCAGAACCTCGAAGATCTCAGAGTGGATCGGATCGAACGGACGCCCGAAGCGCTCCGGGAAAAACACCTTTCCGAAAAGCGCGTCGTTCTGATAGCAGCGAGTCAGGACCTCCGTGATATCACTGCTTTCTCTAAGTGTTTCAACGTCCGCTTCTGAGATCATCTTCCAACAATTGCTATTGTTTCATGATCCAAGCTACCGCTAAACTCTATGACCCCCAGTTTTCCATTCAGCAAAAACTGTCGATACTCTTGTTGTGTGATTGCGATTATGGCCCAATCTCCATCACTGCCATTTACAGTAAATGTCTGAACCTCAACCTTTGTATCTCTATCTACGGCTGAAATGTCCGTTCCGACGTCAACCGAAAAAGATCCCGTAGCAGTATAGTCTATAACAAGAAAGACAATACTCCATCTTGGTACTGAGGCATTTTCTATATCCAGAACTAGGTCGTTTGAACCATCGGTTTGAGACGGAGATTTAACTTCTCCATCTGGATTAAGCTCTTGGGGATATAAAGTTGCCATTTATCTACTTACGTAAATGAAATCAAGACTACTAACCTGATTTCCTGTTATTTCCGCACGAGGGGGCGACTGGCTGAAGTCAATGATATTTTCTGCTCTAGTTTGGTCCAAAACGATAAAACCTTTCTCGCCATCAAGAAGACTATCTCCAACAACGAACAGGTTGTCATAAACCTCACCTGCATGGTCCAAGTCTGTTGGATATTTGGTAAAGTCTGCGTTCAGGACCTCAATACCAGAATTGTTTATTGCAATAAGGAGACACGTTTCCCTTGATGGAACCTCTAGGTAAGTTGGATCTTCTCCCGATACAGGAGAAAGACTCGCTCCTTCTGTGCCGAGGTTTGTAGGAGAAAGTGTAAGAGCCATTAGTTCAGAATCTTCTTGAGAACATCTTCGCTAAGGTCAACCCCTTCTCGCACGATCTCAAACACCTCTTCTGTAGAGAGGTCTCCGATTTCTTCATCCACTTTTTCAATCCCCTCCATCGCTTCAGCGACGGAGTCTCGCACCTCGCTGTTCATTGCGATATCAATGGCGTCCATTGGAGAAACGCCATCCAGTACCTCTTCCAAGATGGCAACAGCGAGGACGCGAACGGCACGAACAATGTCTTTGGTCTGTTTTACTCCTTTCTTTTCACTCATCGTTTCGCTGGATTTGGTGAGAGTTTCTTCGAGCTCAACGCGTTTGATAAGCTCCTCTAGCGGAGTGCCAAGGGATTCAACTGGCTGAGTCTTCGTCTTGTTCTCCATTTTCTCGAATATCTTCTTCTAGTTGGTGTAGAACAAAGCGATTCCTTTCATCGGCTCGATCCCGCCTCCGTTCTAACTCCCGTACTCTTGATAAAGCCTGTCGATCCGGTCCGCCTGATTCTCGAACTTCCCCACGCTTTCCTCCAGAAACCCCAGATAACGATCCAGAATCCGCTTGTTCCTTTCCCTCAGCTTGTTTTGGCGCTCCAAAAGAATCTTGATAAACCACGCTAAAGCCGACGTTGTTCCAACGTCGGAAAAGAGCTGCAAAATAAGCTCTGGATCGAATGAGGGCATTTTTGAGGCTCATATATTAGAAATCAGGGTTGTTGTTTGTTCCATCGAGAATCTCCCGCGCCGCGTCAATTCCGTCTTCAAACTTCTGCACTAGGTCGATGAACGAGTTTCCAGTTGGAACACTTCGTTCTTCTTCCAACATCAATATCCTGAGGCCGATGATCCTTCTCTCCTCCTCATCGAAGCTATATTCTTTCCCTTCTAGCGACTCTATTGATTCAACGTTTACCTCATTCAAATTGTTCCCTTGTTCATCTTTCTTCATGATAGCTTCTAGCTCCCAATCTTCGAGCCCAATTTCCTCCCTCATCCGGTTGATGCGGATTGCCTCAGACAGACTCCCGCCTTCTTGTGGAAGAAGCCTCGTGATGTGGAAGCGCTCAAAGGGTGTGAGTTTCATCGTTAGTTTTTATTTTATGGATTAAGCTGAGTAACGTTTCCAGCAGGCTCTTTTACCTTAAGAGCCAAGGTATCATCTCCACTAGCTCCATCGTCGCTAGTAATCCAAATCCTCATCCACCCGGTTGGCGGAGATCCAGGTTCAGTATCTCTGTGTCGGATATCTAGAAAACGTCCTCCGGGATATTGCCTGACTGTATCCCCTCCTGAGTCAGCAGTTGCTATAACAATTCTGCCATTTCCATCAGTTTGAACAAGTCGGATCTCGTTTGGCGAAGAGTCGTCTCCGTATAAGGTAATCCGAGAATAGTTTGCGGGATTGTTAACTTCGTAATCTTCATAAGCCGATAGGGATAGTTTTGACTCAGTTAATCCATCAGCAAAGTAGGAGCTAAGGATAAACTCGTTGTTGTTGGCATAAATCTCGCCAAGCAGATCCCCGGTTGAGATATCCGGATCATACCAACTCACCTCTCTTGCAATCCCCGTGCCAGACTGTAAAGCGAGTCCGTTGCCATCAAGTGTGAATTCATCATTGGCGTTAGTGATAACTCCACTAGAGCCCATTTCCAGCCTGTTTTGTATAAACGCTGTTCCGGCCTGAGTTAGTTCTATCACTAGGTTTCCATTCCCATCGTACATCTCCACTCCGTTCGCAGCCTCAGCAGTTATTCGCGCTCCCGAGGGATCACCAGCGGCGAAGCCGAAAACGTCGCTTGTGTAACCATAGTAGCCATTGAGGTTTCCCTGTTTTGATTTAACAAACCCAGTTCTGTTATTCCAATCGTTAAAGTCACTGAGGCCATCAAAGGTTGTAACGTCCGGCGCGTATGGGTCCATGTAAATAATACTATCCCGCCCCGAGTTCGAGCTTGCTGCTACGATGAACTCATAGCCCTCCGTATCTTCTCCCGTAGAGGGAACTGTGTAGTTGTCGTCTATGGAGACATTGACTTCGTCTGAGTCAAGATCATTATTTTCCGAAGAAGTCTCATCAACCACAGCTCGGACCTGCGCCACC
>JAHEOE010000116.1 GCA_018609785.1 Minisyncoccota bacterium
AATCAGTGAGCATATTCCCGTAATCCTGAAGCGCGTAATACCACTCCCGCGGATTTCGGACATCCACCGTATCCGCCACGAGCGGGTACAGATCTTGGTCACGCACATTCTCTTCTTCGGGAAAGAACCAATAGAGATACGCGCGCCTGATATTCGTCTCAATAAACACCGCCGGATACTGAAAGGCAAACGCCGCGATGGAGCCGGAGGTCGCTTCTCCGAGCCCCGGGAGTTTCTTAAGCTCTTCCGGAGTCTGCGGAAGTTCTCCGTCATAGTCATAGACAACCATTTCGGCGATGCGTTGCAGATACTTGGCCCGCCGGTTATACCCGATCCCTTGCCAAGCCTCCAGTACCTTCCGCAAGGGAGCCTCGGCCAACGCCTCGAAAGTTGGAAACCGCTGTAAAAATTCGGGGAAGCGCTTCTCAATCCGCGACGTTTGCGTCTGCTGAAGCATAATCTCCGAGACTACAATTTCGTACGGATCGTAGGTGCGCCGCCACGCAAAGTCACGACTATTTTCTCGATAATACTGCCACACCCGCTCCCGAAATTCGTCACTTTCTCTGCGCATGGTGGTTGATGTCATAGCGAATCAGGAGGTTAGCTGTATGTTTGAGATGGCTTCCGGCTTCTCACTTCTGGCTTCAATTTACTTGCTACTCTTCATAACCGCATATCCACTGTATCCGCCACCGTATATCAAACTTGCTACCTGCTACTCGCTACATGCTACACATTTAACTCAACTCTTTACGAAACTCATATCCATAATTCTCAAAGCCCAATTTCTGATAAAACGCATGAACCTTTTCACGCTCATAGCGAGACGTGGCAACCAGCTTGTAACACCCCCGTTGCTTGGCCGTCTCAATCACCTTCTCCACCAGTTGTGAGCCTACACCTTGCCCGCGGGCTTCTTCGGAGACATAGACATCTTCCATAAATCCGAACGGCTCGTCATGGAGATCGTTGTTCAGGACATAAAGAAACGCGCGTCCGAGTTCTTGACCGTCATCGTCGGTTACCGCGAATCGTACGCCTTCCGCGTACACCATTTGCGCTTTGAGATGAGTTTCCATAAATACGAATCTTACTGATTTTCAAGGAGAGCGAACAGGGCTTCTTCTTCATCGTTTTCCTGCACTTTGTTTGCCCGCTCGTGTCCGCATACGCACCGGTGAAGAATTTGTTCCCATTCACCGCTTTTGACCGTTACGGAAACCGGCCTCATCAAGTTACCGCACCGATCTGCCCGGTCACCGGGATGAACATCAACATGACGAGAGTACAGACAACGCGGACAGTGGTTGGTAAAGCCCGTGCCTTGCACTTGAGCTCCGCATTGCCGACATATAAAATTTTCCGGGACTGCTTGAAATCGCGGTTTTTCCATTAGTAGCCTTTCAGTTTTTCGACGCTCTTGTGCTTGCGAATTTTGGACAACGCCTTCACCTCGATCTGGCGAATACGCTCACGCGTAACTCCGAATTCCTCTCCCACTTCTTCCAACGTATGAGGGATCTCATCTTCCAAACCAAAGCGCATGGTAAGAATCTTCTGCTCTCGTTCATTAAGATCATACATAATTTCACCAAGATGCTCTTTAAGAAGATTGCGACTTGCCTCTTGCGTAAGATCGAGAGAATCGGAGTCTTCAATAAAGTCTCCCAAGGAACTGTTTTCGTCTTCGTCTCCGACCGGGGCTTCCAAAGACACGGTATCCTGAGAAATCTTGATAATCTGATGGACTTTATCGATATCCATTTCCATTTCTTCCGCGATCTCTTCCGGGAGCGGTTCGCGTCCGAGTTCCTGAACCAAACTGCGTACCACCTGCGTATACCGATTAATGGTCTCTACCATGTGTACGGGAATGCGAATTGTTCGCGCTTGATCGGCAAGCGCGCGCGTAATGGACTGGCGAATCCACCACGTGGCGTACGTGGAGAATTTAAAGCCTTTTTCGTAGTCGAACTTCTCGATGGCTTTGTAAAGTCCGATATTTCCTTCCTGAATCAGATCAAGCAGGGTAAGATTGGGGCTGCGGCCAACGTATTTTTTGGCAATGCTTACCACGAGCCTGAGGTTGGCTTCAGCCAGTTCTTGCTTGGCTTGCTCGTCTCCTTCCATGACTCGCTTGGAAAGCTCCGCTTCTTGCTCTTTGCTTAAAAGATCAATATCTCCGATCTGCTTGAGATAAATCTGTACCGGATCCGGACTTTGTTCTTCTTCGGGTTCTTCCGATCGGCCTCCGCTCGCGGCTTGCTCTTCCTCTCCTCCAACATTCGGCAAAAATTCCATGTCTTTTACGACTTTAACGCCGTTTTTACTGAGCTCTTCATATAATCGATCCACTCCTTTGACATCCTCTTCAGCCTCCGGAACGGCATATAAAAGCTCGGACTCGGTTATAAATCCCCGGTCTTTACCACTGCGAACCAGCTCTTCGACGGTCTCTTTGGTTACTTCCTTCCCTCCGACATTGACCATTTGAGCGTCCGGATTGAATTCGGCCTCCTGAAGAGGGGCATTTTGTTCGGCCATAACTATGTCTTATTTATACTGTAATAATTGATTGATACGTTCCATCAAAGAATCAACTTCCTCTTGCGAGCCCTCCGTACGCGCTTTTTGTAGGCGATGCCGGAGTTCGCGCAAGGCGGAGTTTTTTTGTATGCGCTTAAGATGACCAATCATTTCGGTCACTGCCTGCGCTTCCTCCTCTTCACCCAACCCGCTTTCTTCTCGAGCTTTGTTCACCTCAAACATTGCCTCACGCAGTCGATCGACAACATCCGGGTTCGCAATGCGAACCTTTTCTACCGTCAACTCGGCCGCCGGTTGCTCTTTAATATACTCTAACAAAACTCGTAATTGCGAATCCGTAAAGCAGAATGCCTCTACATTAGATATATCATATATCCCCACCCCAAGAAAAGCGTATCCTATCAATTGTTCCTGAAGACGCCTTACGAGAGGCTTATGTTCTCTTGAAGAAGAGGTGGATTTTGAAGACGTTTGTTCCTCCTGTACCGGACCATACCGTTGGAGCATGGCATACACGCTTTCGGCTCTAACGTCCAAAAACTCGGCCACTTCTTTTACGTACCGATCTTTTTGCAGCGGATTTCCCACCGCGTTCAAAAGATACGCAAGATCCCGCTGGCTCTGATCCGACATCATAATCTCTTCGGCAGAAGCTTCTTGAGCCCGCAAAGCATGTAAATAATAAGCAATAAAATCCACTTGGTTTTCGATGAGGCGCTTCCACTCTTCGGGAGATTCGCAGATAAGATCGGCCGGATCTTTTTCTTCCAAAGAAATCGCTTTGACAAAGAACCCTTGCGCGTAAGCCATCTGCACCGAACGTTTTGCCGCGGCCATTCCGGCGGCGTCGTTGTCAAAACAGAAGACTAATTTGTTGGTAAACCGTTTAAGAATACGCAGATGATTCTCCGTCAGAGCGGTTCCCGAAACGGCTACTACGTTTGATACTCCGATCTGATGGGATAAAATGACGTCAAGATTTCCTTCCAC
>JAHEOE010000117.1 GCA_018609785.1 Minisyncoccota bacterium
ACAATAAGGTGTTTGATGTTTCGTAATCGAGTGAATAAACAGGTAATGATTGTTTTTCCGATAAAAACACTACTAGCCCCAGTGCTATAGTTATAATTAAGAAAAACGTGCCATGACCTTCAAATATAGAACCGGGAATTATCTCTCCCTTATAGAGTATAGCCACTACAACACTAACCAAGAACAATCCATAGAAAGCATACTTTAATGATTTAAATAAATACCGACTAAAAATAATAAACGAGAAGGCAACTACTGCAGTAGCTATTATCTGAAACCAAAGCCCTTTAAAAAGACCTATTTCAACAAACATCCAGATTATAAAAAACGCAAATACTGAAATGAACCACAATAAACGTACCTTAAGGGTATTTAATTGCAATCCGAACATATTAGATAAAACCATACCTTTTCTGCTTAAAAGTGCTTATGCCTCCCATCAATTATTTTAAATCTCATTTTATATACTACCCCCTACTAATTTCCTTTTAAAAAATGTGCCTAATACTTATTACACCATGGCAAATATACCTCGTCAATGCTTATCCGACTCTTTCCAATTAGTAGAGAATGGTCTCTGAGCAATACACCTGATTCCGTACATTACTCCTTCCCGGAACTCTCAAAAAACGCTTCAGTCGCTTTGCTCAAACTTTCTTTAACCGCCCGCTCATCTTCTTTCAACGCGGTTTTAATATCATCCGTGTAATATTCTTGCACACCTCGGGTCAACGGATTGAAAAACACCTTCGTCACCCCCTCCAAGATCATTTCAGTTGAAGAAGCATGCAGATACCGATTTACCAGATCTCGAATACGCATATGTTGAACATCTTTTCCCTCATGTTACCAAGAATATCTTCCATCCACAATAGAACGCAGAGGATGTGACAAAATTGTAAGAATAAAAAAGCAAGGTTCATAAATGGTATATTGAAGGGGTAAAAAATAAACCCCTTTCTTTTTTTGAAAGGGGTAGGTGTTTTTTGTTCTTCATTTGCCTATGTAATGGAGTAAATGAGTATATCCTTCCTTATTTACTATACGCTTCAATTGCTGAATATATGTGCTCTGCTCAACGGTGTCCAAACGAGAAATAGTATGTTGTAAATGCGTAATCAATGGATATACGTTTTGAGGAGGAACCTTCTTATCCACCAAACGTTCCAACTCCAGCAAATTTGTATTGATATTTAGATGAAGATTGGTTCTGTCTTTCATTCCACAAACACACTCAACTCAGCATTTTCAATATAGCGTAAAAAGAGACGTTTGAGAATACTCAAACGCCTTTTTTTCGTTGAATTGTCATAGATTTTATTGTTGCAAAACTTTACTTAATACACACGAAAGTAAGTTTTGATATCCACTTTTGTTCGGCTCTTTTAAAAAAGGGACGACATGAGAGTAGAATATGTTTGTTATATACTCCACTCTTCCAGTGTCTTTTGTTTTGCATGCTTCACGGAGCTTTTGAAACAAGACCAAATGCATTTCCTTGCTATATCCATTTTCTATGTTCATCAATACACCTCGTACAATCAAACCGGTACTAACGAATGTATCACAAAGAGAGAGCTTCGGACAAGATAATTGATCTATGTATTTACTCTTTCTCAGAACTCCCAAAAAACGCCTCAGTCGCTTTGCTCAAACTTTCTTTAACCGCCCGCTCATCTTCTTTCAACGCGGTTTTAATATCATCCGTGTAATATTCTTGCACACCTCGGGTCAACGGATTGAAAAACACGCTCGTCATACCCTCCAAGATCATTTCAGTTGAAGAAGCATACAGATACCGATTTACCAAGTTTCGAATACGCATATTTTGAACATCTACTCCTTTTTCATTACGCATTGCTCTGTCCTCTCTGTACACTCTGTAATACAACTGTATCATATGAAGAAACCAAATATAAAAACGAGGTAAATACTGATTTAGAATTTACTATAAACGCTTCATCTCTATTGCCAATACTCCAAATTGTGATTCTTTTTCGGGAGTAAAAAACTGATAATAAACCTCCGTAGCGGCTTCTACGGAAGTTTTATCCGGTACGACACGGTCTATACCCTCCGCGGTAATCAGTTCAGCAAAAGACGTATAATGTCTTTTATCTATAACTTCCAATTCAATAGAGCTATCACCTAATACCAATATATCTCCGTTTTTTAATGCTTGAAACTTCCCTTTATTCAGTCTCCCTTCCACAGTCTTTTCTCCTGATTTTATAAAACTTAAATACGGCTCCTGAACATTAAACTTCACTTTTTTCATACAAGTTTTCTTATTTATACTATAAAAAATGAGGATAATCGAATTATCCTCATTATATCAAACGTTAATTTAGTTCAAAAACCAACATACCTCCATTTTTTTGTACTTTTTGCGGACTATAAATAGATCTATAAATCCGTAAAGCTTCACTATATGTAGATACATCAGGTAAAAGTTCAGAAATCTCTTCACTTTTCAGCATATCTTCGATAGTGGAATAAGCTCTAATATCGTTCAAAGTTTTGACACACGTCTTATCTTGGCACTGAAATTCAATTTTGTCCTTGACTGTTAACTTTCTCAAGTCAGGATACCCACACCGTGCCTCAAGAGATTTGATATTATTACAAATATCAAAAAAATACTTTTTCTTAATCCTAAGAACTTTTTGGACCATTTGCCAACTCCTTATACAATACAAATTCAGTTTTTCCCGGGAGATATTTACCTTCATATTGCTCTACAACCTGAAAGAGATGTTTTTGAAAGAAAGCAAGAGCTTCAGGCTTATCTTCGGAAACAGTAACTTTAAGGTATTTATATGTATTATAATTCTGTACATATGTAATTACCCAAGCTATCAAACATTTTCCAACACCTGTTCCTCTAAACCCTGGAAAAATGAAAAATGTAGATATTTTTACATAATCTTTTGAAGGATCTATTTTCAGACTTACAAAGCCTTTCGAATTACCTTCTTCATCTTTCATCAAAAAAGCTTTCTTAAAGCCATCTCCGGTTAACCATTCAGACAAGGTCTTACTTTGGTCCCCGTACAACGGTTGTAAAGCGTTAAAGGCAATAAACTCCAAATCCTTTCGGTCAGATTCCGTTACAGGCAATATTGGCATCACTTTTTTCCATTAATCATCTCTGAAAGAACGATCTATAGTAAATCAAAATATTATAACCTTGTCAATATATGTATATCTAAAACAGTGGCTTTTTTTACTTTTATCCATCCGAATTTTTATTGCACGCGTTAGCAACATACACATACGTATTCGGAGCAAGGGTCTGTCTGTCAAAATATCGCCGAATGTCCGCCCGCAACGGATCATTCCAGACCGTGTCTTCCCGATGATCGGTGAAGACATACGTACAACGCTCGGTAAGACCGGCATGATGTAACTCTGTGAGCACATATGTTCCCATGACCGGATCGTTCCGCGTCACGCTCGGGTCAAACCCCCCTTGTCCCTCTTTCCGCAGAGCATAGTCTATTTCTCCGACGTATAAATATGCCGTATGCGGGAAAAGCGCCACCTTAACGGCATTCTCCGGCATATCAAGCTCTCCCCAGCCCCGAAAGTCCGGGCGCACGCCGGTAAATTGCTGTTTCAGTTCGAAATGCCCGTTCCCTGTCACATAGTCTCCGAACGGAAGTACAAACGCCATCCCCAGCAAAAAGACACCAAGTACTCGTGCCTCTTTTCGGTATATCTGCCAAAAGACATACCCGCCCGTGGCAACCAATGCCATAAGGAATGGCAAGACAAAATTGATATACCGAAACCCCGGCTCGGCGGCCGAGAATTTGGT
>JAHEOE010000118.1 GCA_018609785.1 Minisyncoccota bacterium
AAACTAATTGTTAAAGTTATAAAGCTTACTTATCGATATCATATTTATGAAAAATATTATTTCTTTACAAACGCAAAAAAGCCACCCAATGGGTGGCTTCTTCACTTAATAATAACCTGGCGGTTCCCTACTCTCACATGGGGAGACCCCACACTACCATCGGCGCTACGGCGTTTCACTTCTGAGTTCGGCATGGGGTCAGGTGGGACCACCGCGCTACGGCCGCCAGGCAAATTCGTTAATCCAAAACAAGCTTTTCATAATGACCGGCTTTATGCCCGTCACTATGCTGAAAAATCGGTTTCTTTCGTCTCTCAACTCAAAACACCTTCGGTGTTGTCAGGTTAAGCCTCTCGGTTCATTAGTACTGGTTAGCTCAATACATCGCTGCACTTACACACCCAGCCTATCAACGTCTTAGTCTCAAACGTTCCTTCAGGACCCTTAAAGGGTCAGGGAAGACTCATCTCGAGGCAAGTTTCCCGCTTAGATGCTTTCAGCGGTTATCTCTTCCGCACTTAGCTACCGGGCAATGCAATTGGCATCACAACCCGTACACCAGTGGTGCGTTCACTCCGGTCCTCTCGTACTAGGAGCAACCCCTCTCAATCTTCCAGCGCCCACGGCAGATAGGGACCGAACTGTATCACGACGTTATAAACCCAGCTCGCGTACCACTTTAAATGGCGAACAGCCATACCCTTGGGACCTACTTCAGCCCCAGGATGTGATGAGCCGACATCGAGGTGCCAAACACCGCCGTCGATATGAACTCTTGGGCGGTATCAGCCTGTTATCCCCGGAGTACCTTTTATCCGTTGAGCGATGGCCCTTCCATTCAGAACCACCGGATCACTAAGACCTACTTTCGTACCTGCTCGAGCCGTCACTCTCGCAGTCAAGCTGGCTTATGCCTTTGCACTAACCGCATGATGTCCGACCATGCTTAGCCAACCTTCGTGCTCCTCCGTTACTCTTTGGGAGGAGACCGCCCCAGTCAAACTACCCACCAGACACGGTCCCCGACCCGGATTACGGGTCTGGGTTAGAACATCAAACGTTAAAGGGTGGTATTTCAAGGATGGCTCCGTGCAGACTGGCGTCCACACTTCGTTGCCTCCCACCTATCCTACACATCAAGGCTCAATGTTCAGTGTCAAGCTATAGTAAAGGTTCACGGGGTCTTTCCGTCTTGCCGCGGGTACACTGCATCTTCACAGCGAGTTCAATTTCACTGAGTCTCGGGTGGAGACAGCCTGGCCATCATTACGCCATTCGTGCAGGTCGGAACTTACCCGACAAGGAATTTCGCTACCTTAGGACCGTTATAGTTACGGCCGCCGTTTACCGGGGCTTCGATCAGAAGCTTCGCCTTGCGGCTGACCTCATCAATTAACCTTCCGGCACCGGGCAGGCGTCACACCGTATACGTCCACTTTCGTGTTTGCACAGTGCTGTGTTTTTAATAAACAGTTGCAGCCAGCTGGTATCTGCGGCTGGCTTCAGCTCCATGAGTAAATCACTTCACCTAATGCCAGCGTGCCTTCTCCCGAAGTTACGGCACCATTTTGCCTAGTTCCTTCACCCGAGTTCTCTCAAGCGCCTGAGTATTCTCTACCTGACCACCTGTGTCGGTTTGGGGTACGATTAATGGTAACCTGGAGCTTAGAGGCTTTTCCCGGAAGCAGAGCATCAATCACTTCACCACCGTAGTGGCTCGTCGTCACGCCTCAGTGTTAACAACCGACCGGATTTGCCTGGTCAGTCCACCTGCACGCTTAAACCGGGACAACCGTCGCCCGGATGATTTAGCTTTCTCCGTCCCCCCTTCGCAGTTACCACCAGTACGGGAATATTAACCCGTTGCCCATCGACTACGCTTTTCAGCCTCGCCTTAGGGGTCGACTCACCCTGCCCCGATTAACGTTGGACAGGAACCCTTGGTCTTCCGGCGTGCGGGTTTTTCACCCGCATTATCGTTACTTATGTCAGCATTCGCACTTCTGATACCTCCAGCAACCCTCACAGGTCACCTTCACAGGCTTACAGAACGCTCCCCTACCCAACAATATTTACATATCGCTGCCGCGGCTTCGGTGCATAATTTAGCCCCGTTACATCTTCCGCGCAGGCCGACTCGACCAGTGAGCTATTACGCTTTCTTTAAATGATGGCTGCTTCTAAGCCAACATCCTGGCTGTCTGAGCCTTCCCACTTCGTTTCCCACTTAATTATGACTTTGGGACCTTAGCCGGCGGTCTGGGTTGTTTCCCTCTTCACGACGAACGTTAGCACCCGCCGTGTGTCTCCCGTGATAACATTCTCCGGTATTCGCAGTTTGCATCGGGTTGGTAAGTCGGGATGACCCCCTAGCCGAAACAGTGCTCTACCCCCGGAGATGAATTCACGAGGCGCTACCTAAATAGCTTTCGGGGAGAACCAGCTATCTCCCGGTTTGATTGGCCTTTCACCCCCAGCCACAAGTCATCCGCTAATTTTTCAACATTAGTCGGTTCGGTCCTCCAGTTAGTGTTACCCAACCTTCAACCTGCCCATGGCTAGATCACCGGGTTTCGGGTCTATACCCTGCAACTCATTCGCCCAGTTAAGACTCGGTTTCCCTACGGCTCCCCTATACGGTTAACCTTGCTACAGAATATAAGTCGCTGACCCATTATACAAAAGGTACGCAGTCACACCCGAAGGTGCTCCCACTGCTTGTACGTACACGGTTTCAGGTTCTTTTTCACTCCCCTCGCCGGGGTTCTTTTCGCCTTTCCCTCACGGTACTGGTTCACTATCGGTCAGTCAGGAGTATTTAGCCTTGGAGGATGGTCCCCCCATATTCAGACAGGATAACACGTGTCCCGCCTTACTCATCGAACTCACACTGCCAGCACCTTCGGATACAGGGCTATCACCTGCTATGGCCAGCCTTTCCAGACTGTTCTCCTGATGCTGATAGTGATTAAGGTTCTGGGCTGCTCCCCGTTCGCTCGCCGCTACTGGGGGAATCTCGTTTGATTTCTTTTCCTCGGGGTACTTAGATGTTTCAGTTCTCCCGGTTCGCTTCATTACCCTATGTATTCAGGTAATGATAGTGTGACGGATCACACTGGGTTTCCCCATTCGGAAATCGCCGGTTATAACGGTTCATATCACCTTACCGGCGCTTATCGCAGATTAGCACGTCCTTCATCGCCTCTGACTGCCTAGGCATCCACCGTGTACGCTTATTCGCTTAACCTCACAACCCGAAGATGTTTCATAAAGAAGCACATTCAGTGTCGTTCGGCTGAGAGACTCATCAATATTACCTCGGTGATAATATTGATTGTTTCAATTTTTCAGCTTGTTCCGGATTGTTAAAGAGCATAATTGTTAAGCTGACTCTTGAATCAGCTTAATCATTATTGGCAGATGACTTTCACTCACCCGCGCAGACTGGCGTCCCCTAGGGGATTCGAACCCCTGTTACCGCCGTGAAAGGGCGGTGTCCTGGGCCTCTAGACGAAGGGGACAATAGTCAGCTTCGCAGACGCTCTCTGCTCAATTTCTATCAGACAATCTGTGTGAACACTCACATTCTAAATCAACATAGGTAAGGAGGTGATCCAACCGCAGGTTCCCCTACGGTTACCTTGTTACGACTTCACC
>JAHEOE010000119.1 GCA_018609785.1 Minisyncoccota bacterium
GGACGGCTTCGAACTCGCGGAGTATGACCTGCATTATCGGGGGCCGGGCCAATTCACCGGCGGAACGCAATCCGGCTACTCCACCCTGCGCCCCGAAATTTTCACTGATGGCGATCTCCTTGATAAAGCTCGCTCGGCGGCACGGACCATTATTACTGAAGACCCCACACTTTCGCGCTACAGCAGTCTTCGCACCAAGCTGGATCGATTTCGGCAGACGATGCATTTGGAGTAGTATTTAGAATTTAGTATTTGGTATTTAGTATTTAGAGGCCATCTCAAAAATAGAAAGAACTCCTCCGCCCCTTGCGGGGCACCTCCTCTTTAAAAAGAGGAGGACACGGCCTTGTTTTATCTTTTTAGAGTGTTGTATAGCCAATACGGCAATTTCTGTGTTTTCCTCCTTTTTAAAGGAGGAAATGCCCGAAGGGAAAGGAGGTTTCGTCGACACGGCAGTCCTCTGGAAATAGGCTTTCGATAGAAAGCCGTAAAAACTTCGAGGGAAAAGATGATTCTGTGCTATGCCAGAAGAGTCAATGAGCTAGGGACTTACCCCTACGTGCTACTTGCTACTTTTTATACAACTGTGTATCCATCGTATCCGCTACCGTGTATCAATTATATATCGTTGCTTTAGCCACATATATCAACGGTATATCTCTCAAGTTTTGCGATACCTTCTAGAGGCCATCTCAAAATTATTCTAGGTGAAAGTCTATGAAGGCGACAGAGACGTATTCACTGGCATTTAACGCCTACGGCCTACCATACCCAAAATTCATTCATACGCTCTGTCGCCTTAATATGCGTAAAATAGAGGAACCAAAAATTTATTTTTGAGATAGCCTCTACTCAAACGTGAACAAATGGTTCGTTCGAATCGTCTTCTCTACACTCCGGCCGTCTTGAGACACCCGCACCGGAATTTTATCAACACCGGGTTGTTTTTGAATGAGAAAACGAGCCTTTTTTGAATCGGCAGGCGGTCGTGTATATGAGATATGAATAGTCTTGCTCTCTCCTACCGGCACGCGGAATAAAAATCCGGTTTCCTTTTTATTATGCTTGGTATCAAACCGAGGATCCCCTTTTATCCCTCGGACTTCCTCTACGAATGCTCCTTCCGGTAAATATACTCGCGTATAGGATCGGTACCACGTATTCAACTTACTCGGTTTCTCAGCCGTATTGGTGTAGGTCAACTGAAGTGTGCCGCACAGATCCCGCGAGTCAGAGCAATTGCTCTCCGAGAGACTCCACTCACGCTCTATAAAGCGATCCGTCTTCAAGGCTCCCAAATTGGCATCAACCACATAAAGATAGCCATCTTCGGCGTTTTGAATTCGTCCGCCCCATCTCAAGCTTTCAATCTGTTGTTGCAGATGGGGATTTTGGAAAGAAAAAAGAATCTGATTTTCTTCGGCAAGGGTGTACAGATCGCTAGCCACTCGCAGTTTTTCTCGCCGCGTAAGCGAACGAAGCTCGTTCTCCAACATGCGCACCAGACGCTTCAACGGACGTTTGCGATTGGCTCGCGAACGATCGGGATTATTGAGATAGCCAAAATTAAGCTCCTTCTGAATCTCCCAAAGAACATTCTCAGCAGTGAATGTCTTGTCTACCCCCTCTACGCTTACGGGACCGGTATATTCCATGAGTTTGGGTAAAACATGAGACGTAACGCCGATTACACCGGCAATATCTTTGTCTCCTCCTTCTTTATGATACAGCTCACGCACAACTCGCGCGGTCTGAGAGAAGTCAGCGTTCCAGTTGGCATCCCGCATCTGCTGTTTGGGGAGGTTCAACACCTCTCGGAGCGGACGCGGCGGCTTTTGTCCGGGTTTGTTGTAGTCAAAGTCGTTTGCGTTAATGACTCGATACTCGGTAATGTTTCCTTCTTTTATAGTTACCTCGGCAAAATTTCCGATAAAGCCACCGGTGGGCCGAAGTTCAAGATGATTCTGGAAGAGAACCAGATACGTTTCTTCCTCGGCGGTTCGGAAATGATTGAGTAAAATCCGCTCTTCGGAATAGGTACGCCACGCCCATACAAACGCTCCAAGCGCAAATACGAAAACAATAAGTCCGCCCCATTTGAGTCCCTGCAGTATTCTACGACGCATAGGAATACTCGGTTACGTCAAGAGAATCGGTGGGGCGCACTTCGGCATACAACCGCTCCAGCCGATCGGTGACCGACTTCCAAGAATACTCTCCTTCAATACGTGGTTGAAGAGCAGTCGCTGTGTTTTGCCACACGGCATATCGCTGATGGATATCCTCGAGGGCGACCCGCAGCTCAAGACAAGAACCGGGCGTAATCACCTGTGCGGAATCTCCCACAATTTCGCGGTTTTGGGCCAAGTCACTGACCACCGTGGGGATTCCCATTCCGGTCGCTTCCAAGAGAGAGACCGAAAGCCCTTCGGAGGAAGACGGCAAGACATACATGGCCGCGTGTGAAAACAACTGACGCAACGTCTCTCCCGTTTGGTTCCCGAGGAAGCGGACATCCACTCCCTCCGCAAGTGCCCGTAGTCGGTCTTTGTAGTGAGGAGTTCCGGCATGGTCCCCGGCAATGACCAACGTATAGGTATCACCAAGCGAGCTTTCCCGGAACGCTTGAATCAGAATATGGACGTTCTTGTGCTCCACCAATCGTCCCGCATAGAAGATGTACGGACGCTCGAGATGTAATTCGCGCAATCTGTCACGGTCCTCAGCCTTTTTCATGGCTGTGCCGTTGGGAATATGCACGTCTCGGTTTCGACCGCCGAACCGCGCCAACAGATTTTCGGAGACGTACACCACCCGATCAGCCGACTTCCGAGCGCACCACGCTCCCACTTTCAACGCACGTCGAGCGACAAACCCCCACTTACCGTGCTCCCAATCGGGACTGTGAAAGGTGAAGACCAGGCGCGGTCTTGGGGCGGCAACGAACAGATGTTTCAGAAACAGAGCACCTTTTAGAAACGGCATAAGAAGTCCCGGCCCTACGGAATTGATATGGACAATATCGGGTGCCGCATGCCGCAGAATATGCCTCATGGCACTCAACGTATGCGTAATCGCGCCGAGTTGTTTGGTGTCCACATACGAGGTGGGAATACAGTGCACGCCTTTATAAATCGGCGCCAACAGATACGGACGTCGCGTATATACGGAGACGGTATGTCCGTGAGTTGCCAAACGCACACTCACCTCCTCCACGTAGCGCTCGACGCCCCCGCTGATGGCTGGAATTCCTTTTTGGCCTACAAATGCGATATGCATACCCCGTATTACGAATAACGGCGTATGATATCACGAAGTTGCTTTGATGTCAATCTTAAGTAATAAAAAACACCAGCGATATATACTTATATCGCTGGTGTTAATGGTGGAATATCTCGAGTTTTACCTACAAGTTAGCGAGTCACCTCAATAGTTTCACTCAATTCGGCGAGCGGGGCAGACACAGTTATTCGGTCATTAGTAGTAAGTTCTATTTCA
>JAHEOE010000120.1 GCA_018609785.1 Minisyncoccota bacterium
GCGCCTGTTGTGGTTTTGTCACCATCAATCGCCATGGCTTTGCCGAAGATATTCGGCCGGTATCCTGACATGGGAAATCTCTCATTAGGTTGTTTTACCTAAGAATATTACCCGTAAGCGAAATTAATGGCAAAAAAAAACAATATTTCAATATGTTGCAAATGAAAGTGCTGTAAATCGGTAATGCCATCCGCCAAATATTTTATCATCGTGCGGTTTCCTCCGTGTCCGGCAGCGGACGGTAGTGAGGACTGTGGGGGGAATAGGGTGAGAATGCGTTATCACTCCATCCGAGGACGACTTTGTCGCCCGGTAAAAAATGGACATGCAGATCGTTCTCGCCCCGCTTTCTTTCCGGCATCGGGATCACCACCCGCCGCTGCTCGGGGCGCATACCGGCATCATACTGATCACCTGTAACATCTAACGTCCAGATCACCTCGGCGGTCTTTCCGGTAATGCGGCCGCAGCAGGTGGCTGCTCCTCCGCTCTCACTTGTAAATTTATTGTTCGGGTCATATGCCCAGGAATTACCGCCGGCCACGCCGTTGACACTGAACCCCAGAATAGGCCGATCCAGTTTACTGTGAATGATCAGCGTCACCCCGCCGGCTGGCGGTCCGAACGCTGCCATGGCGACGCTGCCCCAGCCTGGGGCGAGTAAAATCAGCCATACCACCCAGGCTTTACGGGCGTAAAAACGGTTAAAGGCGTTATCAAAACGGCGGAATCGTGATGACCAGTCCATCGTAAACTCTTTATCAGATGTTATTTTCGGGAATTATAAGTAACTCATGAAAAATTAAAACAAAAAAACACCTAATGCCCCAATGTGGTACTAATCAAAACGGAGCGAAGCGACAGCGTCTTCCTGTCTTTGCTTTTCTCCATGATCGGTTATCGGGTCATGGCTTCTTAGCCGGTTAATCGGGCTAAGTCTGGTCAGGTTGGGCTTCTTTCGACGATGCAATCCAAGAAATCCCTGGTCCGTTGATTGGTGCTCTTATCAGGTACGCACTGTTATCTCTCGATACCGCAGCGTGATTCGGAGGCAGAGCCGGAATTTCGTGTTCCGGTACGTTACTACCACAATTTGCCTGTTTATCCTTCCGGAGACCGGGCTAAGTCCGAGTCAATCAAGTGGTGCATTTGAGTTAATGTCGTTGAATGGTTTTAAGGAAGTAGTGACAAGCTAGCTTCCCATTGCTAAGATTGGATTACCACATCGGAATCTTAGCAATGTATGCACAAGATTTAGAGTACCAGAGCCTCATGACGCTGTCATGGGGCTTTTGTACATCTGTAGTCCGGTAAACCTCAAAAATTCAGTCTGCAACGTCCCCGGCGGCTGTAAATTTATTTTTCAGTTTCTTTAAGCTTCTGATTAAATTGTGTGAATGCTCTTGTCAGCATGTCTTTGTCATAGTTTGGTTTACCGGTTACTTTATCGACCAGCCCGGACTGGGTAAGCATACCGGCAGCTAAAAACATCTGATGATTGCGCTCCCGCCGTTTTTTTCTGTTGGCTATGCGTTCCTGTATTTCCAGCCGTTGCGCTGCTTCCTGTTGCTGTAGTTCGTTCTTTTCGGCGGTAGCGAGGACATGGAGCTGCTTTTGTTCAAGTGATGTCCGGTTTTCAATATCCAGCAGCCGAATAATTTCCCGTTGCCGACCGGTCTTTTTGCTCAGCTTCCGGATAAAGACCATCCGGCGTGTTATCCATTCGATATTTGTCGGCCGCATTTTCACCCCGCAATCCCATTTTTTATGTTCCGGTTATAGCAGCATTACGCCTATACTGCCAACAGACACTACAGCATAAAGCGCACTTATATGTTTCTGCCTGCGGCGAGAAACGTGCGCCCCTGCGGGGGGCTAAACCCATAATGGCAACCTATCATTTCAGTGTGAAGTTTGGTGCAAAAGGACGTGGCGGAGCGCATGCGGATTACATCACCCGTGAGGGAAAATATCAGGGGCGGGGTGATCTTATTCATGCAGAGCACGGGAATATGCCTGCCTGGGCACAGGATGAGCCCAGGCATTTCTGGCAGGCAGCAGATCAGTTTGAGCGAAAAAACGGGTCAGCATACCGTGAGTTTGAAATCGCGCTGCCCAGGGAACTTAACAGGGAGCAGCAGACTGACCTGATCCGCCGGTTTGTGAGGCATGAGCTGGGTGAGCGTCACGCATATACGTTCGCTATCCATAATCCGGCAGCCGGTATTGACGGCGGAGAGCAGCCCCATGCCCATGTGATGATGAGTCTGCGGGTCAATGACGGTATTGAGCGCGCTCCGGATCAGTATTTTAAACGGTTTAATGCGAAGTATCCTGAGCGGGGCGGTGCACAAAAAGATTCAGGTCACAACCTGACCTTAAGTGAGCAGCGTGAGGCTCTGGTTGATTTGAGGGCACGCTGGGCAGAGACCCATAACCGTTATCTTGATGCACTCGGCATTGAAAACAGCCGTATCGATCACCGTTCCCTGGCGGAACAGGGAATCGACCGTCAGCCTGAGTATCATCTTGGATTTGAGGTTTCAGGGCGGTTAACGGTTGAAGACAGAACGGCTATAAAACAGCTCAGGGAACAACCGGATACTGAGCGTTACAGTCAGGAAAAAATGACGTATTTCGATTTTCATGATGAGAAATGGCTGGCAGGGTACCGGCAGGCGATGGCGGATTACCGGGAGCGGTTTGAGCAACGTTTTATTGCGGATTTGAAACGGGATATTGCGGAACAAAAGCAGGTGACTGACCGTCATTTTGTCAGAGAAAAGACGATTGAGCGGGAACGGGGATTTGGTTATGGCGATTAGTACGGATGAAAAAATTTTAGGTCTGGCACTGCTGGCTGAACGGCAGCAAAAAGAGCTGGCTGACGCTATCGCGGTCATGAGTGAATCAGTGACTGAGTTTAAATCGGTGTCAGCGAATGTGTCTCAGCAGGTCAGACAAGGGGTGACCCGTGAAATTAAGCAGATGGATCTCGGACGGTTGCTGAGTGAGCAGACGGCGGCAACATTTAAATCGGTAGAGGAGACGGCGTTACTGATCCAGAAGCAGGCAAATGTGATTAACCAGGAGACGTTTTCCGCGAGAGAAAATCTCCTGCATGAATACGGAAAATTAAAAAACCGTTTTTGGTTATTCATTGGTGCCGGTGTTATTTTTGCAGCCGGTCTGACTGTGTTTAATTCCAGGTATTTCAATGAGGAGCTGGAAGTAATTAAAGAGAACCAAAGCGTTATATACAGTGAACAGCAGCAGTTAAAACAGCAACTTGAAAAGTTAACAGATAAACCAAAGAGTCAGAATAACCCCCGTAAAAAACAGGATGTTTACTAACGCAGGGCAAGCCCTTTGTTCAATCCTGAAATGACCTCAAAATTTTTTTGAGGTCATTTCAGGATTCGGTATGACAACACATTCAGGCAGCGGGAATGAAGATGGCAACAGTGAAAGCAAAACGAAAAAAAGAGGCGAAAGCCCTGCTGGAGGGGTTTTGGGGTAAGGCGTTTAATTTCAAACGCCCGAAACCATTAAAGTTAGGTGTCGAACAGGATTTACTGGAGGCGGCAGAAGCACTGGGGCTGCCATTTGATGAAGATACGATCAAACGGGTGCTGGCAGCGTATCTTTATACGATCCCTTATCGCAAGGCCGTTGCTGGCGGGACATCCCGCTATGATCTTAACGGTGATGTTTCCGGTGAGATTACGGACGAAGAACGGCAGGAAGCGAAAGAGGCAATCCTGCATTTTTACGCCCGCCAGGAAGAAAAGAAGAAAAACCGGGCGATTGACACTGAAAATAAGGCGAAAGCGGAAGCGAGAAAAATCGCGCATCAAAAACGCTCAGAGCAGTAATAAAGTTACAGAGTGATTCCGGTGTGTTTTGGGTATGAAAACCGCTTAAAATCGCACTGAGGCGTTTTTATGGTGTCTGAAGGGCTGTTTTGAGATGAAAAGTCAGCCCTTTAACATAATGGGTCTTGCGCGCACCTCGTTTTGCACGTTAAAAATGTCACCTTGTCCTCCAAAACAGAAATGTCACTTTTATTCTGAAGAACAAGAATTTTATCTCCGTAAACCGACTCTGAACTGCACCGGATTATGAATTGCGCGGCTCCATCCACCGTATAGCGAAATATCCGTTGTTGATGCCCTCTGACCGCTGGACATCATGCAAAAACCACGCATAAAGTTCCGGTGTGTCAGGACACTGTGCGGACGGCATCGGTTTTCCGTCGTATCCTGCGGTCCCGTACGCTATAAATTTCCTCGCCCTGTTTTCCGCTGGTGTAATGAGATTATCCCTGTATATCTGCGGCAGGCGATAATATTCCTGGGTTAACAAAACATCTGCGGATTTTGATACCTCTGACAGCCAGCCCCAGTGTTTTTTCAGCAGATATACAGCACCACGGATATCGGACAGTTCCTGGTTGGCCTTTCGTGTGTAGCCCATCCCCTGAAGCGATCCCCCTGATGTCAGTATGTCTGATTCCTTTTTTTCAAGCCTGCGGAGTGCACTTTTGTATTCATAGAACTGTTTTCCCAGCCACTCAAAGTACCCGTCAAGGTGCCGGTTCATGGCGTTGTAGCTGAGTTTTTCCATGCCGACTTTCATCTGATAATTCTCAGCCCATTCTTTGACCGGTTTATCGTTCACTCTGTCATTCATATCAAAGTATGATGCAACTGTTGCCGATTTCTTTCTTAATGCTGTTAAACGAAGAAAAGGAACGTCAGCCTGCCTTGCTGCTTCATACATTTTTTGCAGTGAGACACGGGAGAGTTCGGCACTGGGTTTCTGCTCTCCGGGTTTCAGGCCGCCGCCGATGTCCTCACTGCACCCGGGCATCAGGATTTCCTGATGTTTTTCGTTGTTCCGGCCGGTCCGGTAAACACACTTCCACCGCCGCCGTTCATGGGCGGCAACCAGATGCAGGGAGCAGCTGACAACCTCCGGTAACGGGGACATATGCTCAAGATACTTGCGTCCGAAGCTTGACCCCACCATGCCCACGGCTTTTGCGAACGGCCCGGGCAGCCACGCGACGGCAGCAGTTGCATAATCCAGACCGTTATCACTGCTCAGCGGCGAATCCCGCGAGCAGTCAAATAACCCGGCAAACGCAATCTTAACCGGAATATTGCGGTAAGTCGGTTCGCTGTCATCATTATTTTCGCAGATATCCCCGAGCAGGATATCCAGAAACTCGCGGGCCAGTGCCCCCCCAAGGTCAAATCCGAAAACTGAAACAGAAATCGAAGTCACCGGAACGGTGCCGTTCTTCACAGCGTCTTCAAATGACTGCACAAAGCGCATTTTTGCGCTGTTGAGGCGGGTATCCGCGCCGGTTAATTCGGTGTAAGCAATAAATTCCGAATCACGCAGCAAGGGGGTGGCTTCGATGCCCGCCTTTTTCAGGCTGCTCACGGCGGAACTTTTCAGCTCTCCGATCACGCCTTTCGGGGTCAGCAGCGTATTTTTCGTCTGTGTCAGGATATCTTTTCCGCTGACCCCGTTCACTGAGGACTGAAAGGCATCTTTGCCGATATCCCCGGGTTTGCTTTTCATTTCATCGCCGAAGGCGCTGAGGGTATTATCTATAAAACCCTGGATTTTTTCGGCGGACGTTTCGTCAAAAGGGGGGCCGATGCCGGGGATGTAATATTTTGCATACGTGGCAATATCAGTTTTATCACCATATTCGGGATAAGCTCTAAACAACCGGGCGATATTACTCAGACGTCCCTGCGGCGCATCCTGTTCAGCGTTGCGCCCCACGCCGTCAAAAAAGAAGCCGATGTGTAATATCCGCTCATTATCCTGCGGGGCCTTATTGATATATTGCGGGGGGATATGTTCCTGCCATGATGCGACGTTCCGCATTGCGGCGGACATACCGGAGGTGACGGCAGAAATCCCCTGTGAGACAACGGAGCCGAACCCCTGAGATTCGGCCGGTGAGGTCGCCGCAATCACGGTATTGGTGCCGTAAGGGCAGCCGCACTGCACGATTGAACCGTCAACAGCCTGTGGTTTGCGGTTATTCATCATCCTGCTGTCTCCGGTTGCTATCGTACCGGTCTGTTTGCACTGCGGGCAGGTGGTGGTGAGGTCGCCGACAATCACCGCAGGGGTGCCTTTGTATTTTATCATGCTCGACGAGGCAATACAGGTGGCGCCTGTTGTGGTTTTGTCACCATCAATCGCCATGGCTTTGCCGAAGATATTCGGCCGGTATCCTGACATGGGAAATCTCTCATTAGGTTGTTTTACCTAAGAATATTACCCGTAAGCGAAATTAATGGCAAAAAAAAAC
>JAHEOE010000121.1 GCA_018609785.1 Minisyncoccota bacterium
CTTTTTTTTTATATCAATCCGGCATGGCCTCATATAAATTAAAACTAATCATACCTGAATTACTTGATGATTAATCAAGATACTTTCTTTTCAGAATAAGGAAGTAAGATACTGATAATTTCATGCATAAAATAATGCTTCCAAACAGATGTACTGATATAATTAAATAAACCATAAATGAAACAAATAGTGACATCATTATATCTACAAAAAAAGGATCTGGGCTTGCTATTTGAAATAATAATGCGACGAAAAATGAAATCACACTCGCATGTATGGTTGATAACACGCTTGATTTTATGCTAACGAAATATATATAACCTCTTGCTCTCTTTAATCTTTTTTTATCTTTTTTACTTATCATTTTGCACCCTGCTTTTATAAAACGCCGGACTTTATTAGTCAGGCGTTATTTTTTAGTTAAGTCAGACCAGGTTTTTTCTTTCAATTATATACCATCATATTAATGATTTCGTAGGGCTTTCCTTTTCTGATTGGTGGTTCATTTTGTATGTTACAATCTTCCGACTGAAATAAGAAAGTAATATCGTCAATGATTGCATCTTTATATTCAAAAAGAGTGGGTTCTTCATTTTCAATTTGATATTGAATAGTCACATCAATTTTTTCATCTTTATCCAGCGCATCGGCAATCAGGTCTGACGAGTGGTCAATGTCTTTATCTATAGTGACCCGCAGATATTGTTTTCCGTTTTCATCATTTTGACGGGATAAGCCAACCGAGTTGATCAAAACGGCATTATTATTTGCGTTTGAGGTGTCTTTTGTGATTAATCCCTGTACAGAACCCTGGATTTTCATAAGTATCTGGCGTTTCATCTTTTTTCCGCATCAATTATTTAACTTAGGGAGTAAGCCATTTTCTTAAAAAAATGGCAATAAAAAACCTGATACGCCAATGTGGTACGAATAAAAATGAAGCAAAACGACAGTATTTCCCGGGTCATGGCGTCCCGGCAGGATCTGAGGCTCTTTTTACAATGAAGGCCCGTCTAACGTTTTTTCGTATTCATGCTCAGGTCTGGCTTCCGGTTTCTGAATGCAGGGCTGTTGCCGGTGTCGTTGCCGCATAACCTCCCTGTGCCGCTCTGCGGCATTCAGTTCTTCAATAACCGGCTCAGCTGTGCGCTTAAGTTCTGCACCTGCACACTCAAGTCGTTCACCTGCCCGCTCAGTCTCGCGTTCTCCCGTTGCATAAGACCAGACATCCTCCGCCATTCCGCGAAGGCGTTCTCCCAGTCGTCCAGCCTTTGCAAGTAATCCTGCTGTAACTGCTCTAATGCGTTCAGCAACTGTGTTTCCAGCTCTGTCATATTCCGTTATTCCTGTTTCAGCAAAATCCAGTCCGTTCCCCTGTGAGGAATGACTTCGGCGTGTGTCCCCTTTGGCATTACCAGGAACCGGCGGCCGTCGTTGCTCTCCTGATAACTCACTCCCCATGTACGCCCGTTCAGTTTCGACAGGGTCTCTTTCTGCCCCAGGATGGTATCCTTCTGCTCCCGTATGATCATGTAATTGTCGGTTATCTGCCGCCCCTGCCACCACAGAATGCTCCCGCTCGTGGCGATCAGCAGGACGGACACCATCGTGACCGTGAGCCACGTCCGGCCGACCATACGCAGGACGTTCAGCCGGTTCTGCTGCATCGCCGCATTCATACCCTTTTCGTGTTCGAGGATAGCGGTGCTGATTCTCTCTGCGCTTGCGGTCAGTTCCGCTCTGACAGACTGTTCGTGCGCGCTGAATGCGGCTTTCAGTATCTCGCCGGTACGCTGCTGCTGCGCTTTCGATGTCTGCTCTAAGTCCTTCGCCAGCGTTAAAAGACTGTTCATACAATGCTCCTCTGAGCCGGATATTCCGGCCGCCGTCCGGATCGGCAATACTGATACTGGTTTTTGTGGTACGCGCTACGGTAAAACCGGCCTGTGCCAGCGCAGCCGTGACATCCTCCCGCGTTTTCAGCTCTCCGGAGGCGGCAAGGGAAAGCAGCCCGGCGGTAATCGCCTCACAAGCGGCCTGCTTCGTTTCCGGCAGGGCAGACGGGGTGACCAGCGCCCGCCGGTTTTCCGGCGCGTTCGGGTCGTGTAACCTCAGCCTGCCGTTCACGATGGTCTGCCAGGCGTCGATGCGAGGCCGGTCGGCGCGATCGTAATACGGCTGAAGCCGTCTGCCGGTCAGCAGCTCCGTGTTCGGGATCAGGAAGTTCAGCTCCAGCCGTCCTTTGTCCCGGTGCTCAACCCACAGCACGCTGTACTGGTCTTTATCGAGTCCGGGCATCAGAACCCGCTCAAAGCTGGCCATCAGCTTTTCACGCTGCCCGGGCGGTAAATCCTTTTCGGCAAACGACAGCACCCCGGAGGTGTACTTTTTGGCGTAAGGCGAGGCATCAATAAGCTCCCTGACTTCCTCCGGCTTCCCCTGCAGAACGGTCGCACCCTGCCGGTTCCGGTCTTTTCCCAGCAGATAATCAACCGGCCCGGCACCACCGCCGCGACCGCGCGGATGAAATTTAACGATCATCAGGACGGTTCTCCTGAATAACAGCCTCACGCAACGCAGTCAGGCCGGACTCGATGGCCAACAGTGCCGCAATAACCTGAACGTTGTCATAACCGCTGCCCTGACCGGCGTTCACCCGGCGGGCTATCTGATTCAGATTATTCCCCATACCGGCAAGCTGACGGAGCAGTGCCGGCGACAGAGTCGGCAGCCGGCCAATCCGGGCCGGGCGTTCATCCAGACAAACCTGACGCATCCAGGCGGCCAGCTGCTTACCCTGACAGCGTTCCAGCAGACGGCGGTGTTCATCGTCGGTAACCCACATAGTGAGCATTTTGCTTCGTTTCTCAGCCAGACTGACCTCCCGGAAACGTCGTTTCGGACGGGAATATTTCCCGGACTAAACGGGGTTGGACAAGCTCGCCAGAGCGCGTCAGTGATGTTAGCGGGTTTCGGGGCGCAGCCCTGAACCAGTCACGCAGCGCTAGCGGAGTGTATACTGGCTTAGTAAGGTGACAAAATTTGACGGGAGATGAAAGGATTAATCTCTCAAAAGGAAAAAGAATGCTTAAAAAGTAAATGGAAAGCTCAGAAGAAAGAAAAAACCGGAAACAAGAGGCCGCGGGAAACCCGTTTTTCCATAGGCTCCGCCCCCCTGACGAGCATCACAAAAACAGACGCTCAAATCAGAGGTGACGAAACCCGACAGGACTATCAAGATACCGGGCGTTTCCCCCCGGCGGCTCCCTCGTGCGCTCTCCTGTTCCTGCCTTTCGGTGTGCCGGTGTCATTCCGCTGTTATGGCCGCGTTTATCTCATTCCACGCCTGACACTCAGTTCCGGGTAGGCAGTTCGCTCCAAGCTGGACTGTATGCACGAACCCCCCGTTCAGTCCGACTGCTGCGCCTTGTCCGGTAACTATCGACTTGAGTCCAAACCGGACAGACACGCAAAAACGCCACTGGCAGCAGCCATTGGTAACGGGGTGTACAAAAGATTACTGAGAGAGTTCTTGAAGTTTCTGCCCGAAAACGGGTACACTGAAAGGACAGAATTTGGTTTCAGCGGTCTGTACACCCTGTTACCCGGTTAAGCAGTTCCCCAACTGACTTAACCTTCGAAAAAAACCACCTCCCCAGGTGGTTTTTTCGTTTTCAGAACAGAAGACTACGCGCAGAAAAAAAGGATCTCAAGAAGATCCTTTATTTTTTATGGCCACAATCACCTATTGAGCCACAGCAACAGACGGAAAAAGTGCCTCCTTATTCCCCTTTTTTTCATCCGTATTAACTGTCAGAATCCACTATGATCAATTAATTAACCGGATTTTCAGGTGAGCGAATGACACCCTCGAAGCAACAGCACACGAAAGAGGCAAGGGCATTACTGGAAGGGTTCTGGGGCGAATTATTTAATTTTGCCAAACCCAGAGCGATTAAAGTCGGCATTTTGCAGGATATGGTTAACTCGGCACATGAACGTAACCTGCCCTTTAATGAGGATATGATTAAAAAGGCGCTGCGCGTTTATACCGGGATGCTCAGCTATCAGCAGGTACTGGCCAGAGGCGGATCCCGTTATGACCTTCAGGGAAACAGAACGGGAGAGGTGACTGATGAACAGAAGGCAATGGCAAAACAGGTTATCAGGAGATATAACGCCAGACAGAGGGAAAAGAAACTAAACAGGGCAGTTGAGGCCGAAAATCAGGCGAAACACAAAGCGAGAAAAAACACTGCTGAAAACACGCAGAACGGTAATAAACTTTCAGAGTGATCTGACTCTGTTTTCCTCATGAAAACTGCTCAAAATCGCTCTGAGGCATTCTGATTATGTCTGACAGGTGATTTTCAGCAGTAAACTCCCCTATTTTACATAATGGGTCTTACGCGCACCTGGTTGCAGCTGCAATTTTTACTTACGATAACGCCATTGCACCAGTATGAATAAGATGATGAAATTAAGGAAAATTTAACTCCTTTATCATAAGGATAAAAAGTGGCCAATATTATTTATCTGTCGGTTACGGGCAATAAACAAGGGCTCATTTCCCGGGGTGCTTCAACAATTGATTCGATCGGGAATAAATATCAGTCGGGACACGAGGATGAAATACTGGTGTTTGAGGTTTCATCCGGTCTGTCGATGGGGCAGAATGTCAGTTTTCAGCCGTTAGATATCCGTAAACCGATTGATAAGGCATCACCACTTCTCGCCCAGGCTCTTACAAACAGTGAAATGCTAACGTGTAATTTCTCATTCTACCGGACAGGTATGAATGGCAGTATGGAGTTATATTACAAAATAAAACTGACAGAGGCCGCAATTGTCAGTCTTAATTGTTTTTATCCGAACTCCGTCACACATAACGATTCACAGCCGGAAGAAAGTCTTTCAATCCGCTTTAAGTCCGTGACCTGGGAACATGTTATGGCCGGAACCAGTGCGTACAGTATCTGGGATGACAGGAGTTTCTGATGCCAACAGCCCGTGTATTATCGACCCAGCCCGCTTACAGTCGTGAATTTGATGATTACTGTAATAAACTCAAAACGCTTTCTGAGCGTGCGGCATCTTATCTTTTATATGACCCTGAAGTGAAAATAATTTACCGGGAAAATATCCGCAAGGCGATAGCGTATCTGCGGGAAGAATTTTACCGGAAGCGGAGTTCGGCTGAGGATCATTATGCTTACATGCAGGGCAGGGATAATGCGTTTAATGGTCTTGTTTATTTGTACCAGAGTGAAGAGGCTGATTACCAACGTGGCAGACGGAATGACTGGTCTGTTTATGAGGCAACTGAACAATTTGAAGAGCAGGGATGGCTTTTTTATGCAAAAAAAACAGGTGAGGTTGTTGGAGGGCTAATTCAGATTGCTGGTGGTTATTTTACTTTTAAAACAGGACAAATGATCAGATCAAATACATTAAAAGGAATTGGAGCATTGGCAATACTGACCGGAGGTAGCAATACAATAGAACATTTAAATGAAATAACATATAATTATACAAGAGGGAAGAGTGGAAATAATCATCGTAATTATTTTGAAAATGCAATGGCTGAAATTGCTGAATATGCAGGTTATAGTCGGCATAATGGCGAGGTAGCCTATAAGATCATGGATTTTAGTGTCAGCCTCTTTCTTTCATTTGGCGCTTTGGTTAAATTAAACAATCCAAATAAATTATTACACCTCCCTGTTTACACCCGAAACGGTGTTGTTTACCCGACAATAATCGAGCGTTGGTTTGGTAACAAAGGCGGTTACTATCTATTTCATGCATTGCGTTCTGACTTCACATTTAAATTCAAGCAAATGTCTAAACCTTTTTTTTTATATCAATCCGGCATGGCCTCATATAAATTAAAACTAATCATACCTGAATTACTTGATGATTAATCAAGATACTTTCTTTTCAGAATAAGGAAGTAAGATACTGATAATTTCATGCATAAAATAATGCTTC
>JAHEOE010000122.1 GCA_018609785.1 Minisyncoccota bacterium
CAACGTAAGACTTACATCTTACGTTTCCAAAAATACCATTCTAATACATAAAATGTCAATAAATTACATATACTTATTCAAATAATGTTCGAACACGCCGCCACCATCCAAACTCGCCAAACCCAAACCGCCGACGAGCTCGACCGGCTCAAACACGCCATTTTGCACAAGGCGTTTGAGGGAGGAATATAATATTGACAAAAAGCGGTTAAAGTGGTAATGAAAAGAGAAGTATAGGTAGATAAAAAGTAAGCTTGAATGGTATGCTTAAGGTAGGTAATAAAATACACATATAAATATGAGTATGTCGACATCGACTCAACGTCTTACCAAAAAAGATTTAGTGAGGGCGATTTTATGGTTTGGTTCGGAAAAAGACGAAGAGGGGAGACGATTTTTTGATTCTAAAATCAAACTACAGAAGTTAATATTTATCTTACAGAATGATGAAAATGTGGATTTGAATTCGGTACGGGAATTGTATTCGGACGTAATGTTTATGTTCCGCCCACATAAGTATGGTCCGTACTCCAGAGATTTGGAATTACTTTTAAAGGAATTGGAAGAAGCAGACGAAATAGAAATAGAAGATCAAAAGTATTTCTTAAAACCGCGCTTAAAAGAATGTTTAAATCAAAAATATGAGCTTTTGAAGTCTGAAAATTTCAAAACGTTTCTTTCTTCGTTGGTACCATTCTTTTCTATGTCTTCCACTCAAATATTGAGATATGTATATTCTCAACCCGAGTATGAAGGATATTTAAAAGCTTCACTGATTGCACATAAGTATAAGTCTGAATAGAAACATGAGTTTGGGGAGTTTGCTGAGTGAGATTGGTGGAGGTTTGGTTACTAAAATAGAGTTTAAAAATGATTGGGATGAAAGTATTGACTATTTGTATCGTGATGCTGAAACGTTAAAGGCTCGTTTACAACGGATTCTTGAAACAGAAGAGGATATAAAGTGGTATGAAAAATATGGTGTAGCGCCTCAATATGACCGTCAATCTTTGGAAAATAGTCTTACTACTCTTTACAGAGCTCCTTTTATATTAAATGTTACGGACAAAATAACTCCAATGTTATTTTACTTATCTGTAGTGTTGTTCTTTATTCTTCTGTATTTTAATGCCGATATCTTAGATGAGAAATTATTAAGTCTGTTGGAGAATGAGACAATTTTAATTTATATATTTTGGCTGATTACTTGTTTATTGGGTGTATCCATAGGAGTTCACTTTTTGTACGAACTGAAGGGGTTTGGTGCAAGAAGCAAGATTAAAGAGTTAAATCAGAAATATGAAAGAATAGATTACGAAAGTGGTGAATATGAATATGAACCTTATATTCGAGCAACACAGCGAGTTTCTTCTGATACCTATTTTGCAGATGAGTTTAACGAGTTATTAGATGATGAAGGGGAAGATTATAAATAAAGGTGAAAGAAGTTCTCTTTTTTTTGTCAACTATCTCGACACCATTGCCGCACACGCCGCCACCATCACATCCCGCCAAACCCAAACCGCCGGCGAGTTAGACCAACTCAAACAAGGTATCCTCCACAAGGCGTTTGAGGGAGGAATATAAAACGTCTCTGGTGTTACAGAGACGTTTACTTCCTTTTAGGATGAGATTCGATGCCCGTACTTTTGAATAAGTAATTGTACGTTATAATATGTTAGGTAGTAATCTAGCACATTGAGATGTGTGTTTGTTCGTCCTTTTCTGGTTTGTACATGGACAGCTTCTATCTTTCGTGCCAGCTTCAACATTATTGTATTTGACTCATATACGGAAAAATGTAAAGTTGGAACTTTTTGATACGTGAAAATGTATTTTAGAGTGAACGTGAGAGACTCAAGAGGAATGAACGTATTTCTTGCCGCGGGACAAAAGAAGCATGCCAGTTTTATACCTTCAGTGCTCTCATAGGTGTATATTGTGCCAACTACAAAGTCGTCATGATTTTTTACCACCCATTGGTCTATACGACCGTGAATGAAACATTGTTCCAGATATTCACGAAAGGGGTGGAATTGTCGAGGAAATTCGTAAGAAGCAACTTTTCTACGGTATTCATCTCGATATGTTTGTTGTAGTTGAAAAAGTTCGTAATCATTCTCTAATGAGAGAAATTCAAGTTGGCAATGTTTAAGATTGGCGTACATTGATTCTCCTATGCTTGAGTTGTAACCGTCACAGTAAAATAATACACTTGATGAGGAATAGTAAGAGGGTGTGTTTGCGGGTGTATCAACATACTGTATGTCTTGCCATTCCAAAAACGGGTGTTTGGTTCCCGCAGAAGACTTTGTACATCATTCTGAAACCTTTCAGAGGTCCAATCGGCGGAAGGTGTTAACAGATGAGCAAAAAAGTCGTCTGTTATGTGTCGGTCTTTGACCGATAGCGTTACCCGGGTTACATCTCCTTCCGAGGAAAACATGTTGATTGACTCCACCCATTCTTTTTCACCTTGTTCCAACCTTGTGGGAGAAGGAGAGTGTAAGATGGGCGTCGTATCTGTGGTTTGAACAGAAGCCAGATCTTTGGAGGACACGGTACGGAGGAGGTGCTCTTCTTGAGCGATCGTGAGATATTCTTCGTATTTGGCTATGTAGTGAGCCCCGACGATGTCTTGAATGGTTCGTGTAATATCGTGTTTTTCGTAGGAGAGATCTTCCAGACGATCTATGAGCTCCCAAGGTAAATCTTCGTGCGGTATTGAGGCTAAATTGCGAAGATAGGTGTTCATATGCTTTGATAGAGAAAGGGAAGTACCACGGTACTTCCCTTTTTAAGATTTACTTAATCTTTGTCGTTGAAGGAGCCATCACTTGAACTCCATTTATTTCCACGTCCGTCGTGCTTATGTGCACTACCGTCACGATGTTTTGTATAGTGCTGACCTGTTTTTACGTTGCCGTAATATTGTGATGTTTTTCCTTTTCCATCAATTTTTGCCATCCAATCACCGTTTCTTTCGGTATGGACATCTTCTCTTTGTTTGTTGTTGGGCATTTCAGCCCTCCTTTTAGAAACAGCTACAACGTAAGACTTACATCTTACGTTTCCAAAAATACCATTCTAATACATAAAATGTCAATAAATTACATATACTTATTCAAATAATGTTCGAACACGCCGCCACCATCCAAACTCGCCAAACCCAAACCGCCGACGAACTCAACAGGCTCAAGCAAGCCATCCTCTACAAGGCGTTTGAGGGAAAATAAAAACTTTCCCCGGGGGTATGGGGAAAGAATATGTATACGCATGTGATTATAAAGAGAAGAGGAATTCTGTGATATTCACCAGAGTAAAGAAGAGAACTATACAGAGAGTAATGAAGACTAAATCACACATAAGGGTGCGTGATATCATTATAAAGATCATTATAAATTGACCAAAAGCAGTGGGATGCGTATCATAATACCCATCTTCGATGGCTCTCTTTAGTTGTGCTAGCAGTGAGGGAGACGTGTGAACATCTTCTTCCAGTTTTTTAAGGTATTCATTATATATGTCGGAATCCACGTCCGTCATATATTCTTCCTTCTTAAGGTAATCTTCAAAGAGTTGTTTTTTGAATGAGCTGTTGTTACTTTTACAGGCTTTGGGCACCAGAATTTTAAATTCTGTAGTGGTAATTTTCCACTTATTTTGAACATATTTAGTGAGAAGAATCTTAGCACGTCGCCAATCTAACTCTTCTTCTGTGCTGTCATTGAATCTCCGAATAATATCTTCCCGTTTTTGGCGGTCAATATGGGCAAGAACTTCTTCAACTATCTGACTCATGCGATTGGAAATGACGAGTTCCGGTGGATAGTCCCAATCCTTGAAGGTCTCTTGATACAACGCATATGCTTTTTGTTCGGGGGTTTTTGAAATCATTGGTGAATATACACCTCGGAAAGAACAACAGAAAAAATTGTATGTGATGGAGTTTTTAACGTCAATAAACAGAATATCCCGAACACGCCGCCACGATCCAAGCCCGCCAAACCCAAACCGCCGACGAGTTAGACCAACTCAAGCAAGTTATCCTCCGCCGAGCGTTTGAGATATTGACACGTGTTTTTTAGGAAGTACACTGAAAATGGATATATCTACACATGCATACGGAGGTAAAAATGGCTTACAATTACCAAAACGTAAAGCGTTTGAATAGTTATAACAAAAGAACGGGAGAGAAGTACCGTTCTGATGGCCATACGTATGACAGGTCTAACGATCATAGAAGAATAAACGCTATGAGAATGTTCACCAACCTCTTAGAAGCGTTGATGGTACATTAAAAGCCTTCGGAATGAAGGATTGTGACAACTAAATCGTAATTTGAGCAACGGAGGTGTTTTAAACACCTCCGTTAATCTTGAGTTGTAACCGTCACAGTAAAATAATACACTTGATGAGGAATCTGATACTTAGTATTTGATAAATTGACGAATTCCCTTTTAAATGGTATTTTTTCCTGCAAGTTTTGTGAATACGTATATGCTTAGCAATGAGATATGTATTATAATTGAATATAGAGAAGTAACATAAACCATGTATGATGAGGGATATTTCGGAGTTGGAACACGTAGCTAATGAGAAGTTGAAAGAAATTTACGGGAGCTTGGATAATGTCGAACTGCCCGTTAATATAAATAAAATAGTTGATCACTTTGAGCTAAATACATATGTATTTGACGATCCTCAATGGTCTCATATTTCCGGAGCGTGGGATAGAGAGAAAAATGCTATTTATATCAATAATAATGATTCTCCTCGACGGCAAGCATTTACCCTAGCTCATGAAATAGCTCATTATTGTTTACATCAAGACCAAAAATACGATGTCTTACAAAGAAAAAATTTTCCGTATACCGAAGAAACGGATGACAAGGAAAAAGAGGCTGACGCTTTTGCCGCCGCGCTTCTTATGCCTCGAGAGTTGGTGAAAAACCAATGGGATATGGTTCCCACTGTTTCCGCAATTGCATCACAATTCGGAGTTTCCTCATCCACTGCCTCTTATCGATTAAAAAGTATGGGGCTTATAACATAGTCATGGTTTTGAAATATGAATACTGAGAGGGACGAAAAGGACTTGGCAAGTTTAGTGCACGAAATAGATAAAAATTCCCGTAAAGGACAATTAAAAACAACGGGGCGACAGCTCAATCAACGAAATCATAGGCTCCAGTTATACTTTAGGTATGTTTTTCCGGTGGGAGTGTTGGCTCTTTTAATCGGACAAACGGTTGCATTGTATAATTTTATGTTTACTGCTTTGGAAAACGGTACGTTAGAGAATGCCGGGATGGTACTCTCCATTGCCTTTCCGGCGTCTTTGGGGCAAACGTATTTCATCTTGCAAATGATAGTGAAGTGGATTTTCAGTTATAACTCCACGTTGGATGATAAACGAGAGGAATATTAAGATCTTTCGGGGTATTAATACCTCTTCCTCATCAAGTGCTTAGAGGTTTTATACAAAATGTTTATTGTTGACAAATATTGTTATATAATGTATTCTTCTTAGAAGAAGAGTGTAGTACTCTTGCAGATGTTCTTTTATAAGGAAGGTAGTAAAGTGGATAATTTTACTAATGAACACAATTATAGTAAAACAGATACATCTCGTTTGAAAAATTGTAGAGTGAGACAAGAAGATCAAAACACCCAAGATCAATCAAATACCTTGTCTGAGTCGAATCCGAAACGAATTTCGGAGTTTGAGGAGATGATTTTTCTCCTTGGTTAATGGCCGTGTAAATCCTCTTGATGGCATATAATAAGAGGACAGATAAATTTTACCCAAATCGCGTTTCTTAAGTATACGCGATTTATTTTTCGGTAAAGATTATAATATAAAATGTAAAGATTAGACAAAATGTATCGGATAAAGTACTATGTAAGTGTAGCTATATAAAGCTACAGGTTTGTACATTTTTTGTCGGGGAGATAATTATGGAAAAGACCAATTTAAGAAAGTTGGATCACGATTCCTTAGAACAACATAAGGTGGACGTTCAACAGGCTATAACTCACAATCAGTCAAATAAAGATCATAAACAAGAAAATCAGTGCAGAGAACAACTTCGTCTAATAAAAGACGAGTTGGCGTATCGGGGATATAAATAACGGATAGCGCAAAGCGCCGGAGGAATCTGTCCTCCGGGTTTTTCGTCTTATTTCAAATAAAAAATCCCCCGTCGACTGACGGGGGAAAATGGTTATAAATTAAGAGGTTGGTGAGTTAAAGGGTGGGAGCGTCATATTCCAGGTTCTCATTTTTGCTGAGAACATATTGGGCCAGGTCTAGTTTCCCGGCAATAAATCCTGCTTGGGCCGCTCGGAGATAGAACTCCCACATACGATAAAACGTACGGGCATCTTGATCCGATTCAAAGCGGTGACGAAGTTCGCCATCCCATTTTTCCACAAACCGTTGATACCACGCGTCCAATGTACGGGCGTAATCTTGCCCGAAAAACTCCGTGTGTTTTTTATGGAATTCGGAGGTATCTAAGGCTTGGGTGACTTCCAGATCACTTGGGACATACGTATGTGGGAAAATATAGTGCATGAACCACGGTTCATAATTGATGCTCGCATCTCGAGAAGTAATCGTATGGAGCACCGATAAGCCATCGGGCTTTAACAGCTCTGCCACTTTTTTACAGTAAATTGGGTGCTGATCGCGTCCTACGTGCTCGAACATACCGATGGAATAGACACCATCGAATTGCCCTTCGGATGTACTGCTCAGGTCACGATAATCCGCTACACGAATTTCGATGTCCAGACCGGCAACTTTCTCTCGGGCTCGTTGGGCTTGTTCTTCAGAAAGTGTGAGCCCCACTCCTTTGATCCCATAGGTCTGGGCCATGTAGCGGAGGGCATCGCCGTAGCCACAGCCGATGTCCAAGACTCGGGGCGTGTATCCCTCGGGGTATTGGTCGAGTTTGAGTTTACGGGCGATGAGGTCAATCTTGTCTTTTTGTGCCTCATCTACGGAATTGGCATTTTTCCAGAATCCGCAGGAGTAGACTTGGTAATCACCAAGCATAGCTTCAACAACATCATGTTCTTGATCGTAATGATTTTGGACTCCTTTTCGCGTCTTTTCTTTAGTGGTTAGAGAAATAGGTGCCAATAACGTTTCTCGAAGATTTCCAGCCGCTAAAAAGGGGTTCCACGGAATTCGTTTGTGAAGATTTGCTTTGAGAATGTGATAGATCAAGTCAGTGAGATCCGGAGTTGTCCATAACCCTTCCATATAGGCTTCCCCGAATCCCAAAGAACTTCGAGTGAGGACTAAGTTCCAGAAACGATTAACTTGTTTCCGACACTCGGCTTCGTTGGGGGCGGTATGCGGAGCGAGAACAATTGTCCCCGGTGCTTGTGCTGGGGGAGTTCCCCCTTCTTGAACTGTGATTTTCGCTTCATTATCGGCAATTTGAGAAATTAATGAATTTCGGAATGGAATAAACATGTGAAAGAACCTCCAAAAATGGACAGTGAGTACAATAGCATAATTTTGCCCGTTATACAAGACATTCTTGATGTACAAAAAAGTCCCTCTTTTAAGAAAAGAGGGACTTTGGGGTGTGAATTTGAAATGTGTGAGGAGTGTATATATAGTATATACTTTTTGTGACAAGATATCAACCCCCCCCCGCAATCTGTTTTGTTAGGAGACCTCTTCATTCCCTTTGCGGGGTATCTTCTCTTTTGAAAAGAGAAGAACGCAACCTGTTTTGTTTAGAAGTGTTGTGTGACATTGGTTTTTGCTTAGTTAACGGAGAGAATGTAACCCATACCACATGTTATTCTGTTTTATAAGTTTTTATATGAGAAAAACCAATTGAAAGAATATAAAACCCCTTTCTTTGTTTGAAGAGGGGGTGGTCAATCAAGGAGAGGTAAGGTGGGTAAAGCAAACTCATTTATCAAACAGTAGATGGGTTTTCGTCAATGTAGCCTAAGGTTCGGAGAATGTAGGGGGTATTATGTTCGGATAAGCAGAAATCCTAGAATCATACACGTAGTGCCTACGCCCAAAGAACATGAGTTCAAAAGTGAAGGTACCTCCTCAGTTCCTATAGAATCTGGTTCTTTATAGGGAGAATAAAAGATTTTTAAGACACTCTCTAGCGAGAGAGTGTTTTTATACTCAAACTGATAAGAAATATGGTGGTGGCAAGCAGAATAATAACCGCGCCCGCGGGTAAGTCAAAGACTGACGCCGCGATGAGTCCTCCCAATCCGGAAAGAAATGCGAAAATCCCCGCCAGAATCATCATATATGGGATGGAAGGTGTAAGAAGACGCGCGGTGGCAGGGGGGATGGAAAGAAACGCGATAACCAAGATAATCCCCATAATCTGGACAAGAACCACAATACTGAGAGACAGTAACAGGAAAAATATGGTGTAGAATACTTCTACAGGGAGTCCGCGTACTTTCATAAATTCTTCATCGTACATAAGCGCAATGAATTCTTTATAGAACATAAACACCGTGCCGAGAATAAGAACATCAAGACCCAGCATAATCATGAGATCAAGATCCGTAATGGTTAATATGGAGCCAAACAACACACTTTGCATGTCCGGAACATACCCGGGAGTGAGCCAGATGAAGAGAATCCCCAGAGCAATACCAACACTCCATAAGATACCGACGGCGGAATCTTCGGCTGTAGTAAGCTTTCGGGTGAGGAAGACCAGAATGAGACTGATAAGAACACTAAATGGAATGAGAGTGAGAATGGGAGCGACTCCCAATAAAAAGCCCAGTCCGAC
>JAHEOE010000123.1 GCA_018609785.1 Minisyncoccota bacterium
CACTATGAAGACTCTGTGCGCGGCGCTGAGGAGCCTTCTGACGTATCTGAGAGCGCAGTCGAGCTTGGTCGCTCGAACGCTGAGGACTACACTGACTTTGAAGAAGGCGATTGGGTTCAGTGGTACACAGAGAATGGAGAGAGTCACGGTAAGGTAACATCTGTCAACAACGAAGACGAAAAGGTCACTGCACAAGTGTGGACACAGAACAGCAACGGAGAATGGAAAGAAGGAGAAGATACCGTCACGAAGAACTTTGATGATAAAATTGAACCGTGGGGGAATTTCCCGCGAGAGCGCGGAGACTTCGATGATAGTGAAGACCCACGACGTGCTGTTCAGCCTGATGGAGAAGAAGCAGCTGAAGACTTCTCTGACCAAACTGAGACGGCTCTCAAAAACAAGGTAGAAGAACACAACGAAAAACACGGTGACGACGATTCAAAGCGCGTCACGTACCGGATGTTGAAGAACGTCTACAAGCGTGGTGCAGGTGCATATAACGATAGTCACCGTGAAGGAATGACACAGCAGCAGTGGAGTATGGCTCGTGTCAACGCCTTCTTGTACCTTGTTCGGAATGGTAATCCTGAGAATGACGCATACGTTCAGGATAATGACCTTCTTCCTGAAGAACATCCAAAGTACGACGAAAATCCTGAAGGTGACGAAGAAGAAAACGCACAGTTTATCGCTGAGGCACAAGAGTACAAAGAAGGTGACTACGTTCTTGTAGGCTTGAACGACAACGCCAACAACGATATGGAGAACACAACACACGCCCGTATCGAAGAAGTTGTCACTGATGGAATCATAAAGCCTGAAGATATTAGTAACTCACAACCTGTCAGTGGAACTGAGATGAACCCGGCTGCTCTGCTTCGTATCTACAACTACGAAAACGGAGACTGGAAAGCGTCAAATACATTGATGGCAGAGCGTTTCTCTGCTCTCCAAGATTGGGATGTGTCCGAACAAGCCGAGTCTGGTATGGCACCTGAGTGGCATGAAGGACAGATTGTTCGGTGGCAGGCAAAGCCGGACTTCTTCGGCCAGATTGTTCACGTTGATGAAAATACGCATAAGGTGATGGTCGAGGTTCACGAGATGAACAGAGGCCAACTTGAGTCAACTGGATTTACTGTTACCGCAGGATACAGTGACTTGATGCCGATGAACACAGACGCCTCCGCAGAAACGGATATGGAGGAAATGTCAGCGGCAGAGCTTCAAGAGGAGCTTGACGAAGTGTACTCTGACTGGAACGATACAGTCAATATGTCCGCTTCAGAGCTTCGTAACTGGTCAGAGCATCCGTGCAGCCGTGAAGCATCACTCAACCCGGAAAAGGTAATTCAGCGCAACCTGCGTCTTCTCGAACGGAATAAAGACGAGTGGACGGAGAATGACGTTGATGATGCCAAGAGAACTATCTCGTTCGTGAGCCGGATGCGTGGTGTTGGTGACGCTGATAAAGATGGCGGAACAAAGGGGTGCCCAACCAAGCGTGATATTAGCTTGATGAATTGGGCATATAACCCGTTCGACTCAATGCCTGATGTGCCGGAGGATATGGATGCTGTTGAGCGCGTTGAGCTTAACAGTTACGATGTGCCTGAAGGTGCTGAATTTGATGGGAACCCCGGCAAGTACAACGACGAACACGAGCGGTATCCTGAAGGTGACGACACACCGCGAGACGACCGTGAAGGTATGCACGAGTATGAAGAAGAACGAGCTTCCGACAGACGGATGATTCCCGTTGCGTCTCGGATTGCAGAGCTTGCAGAGTACGAGATGCACAAACCTAACTGGGATGACAACGAACCGGAAGAAAGTTGGGAGCGCCCAACATTAGAGGATTTCGAATCAGAATACGATTTCCTTGACGGTTCATTCTCTGACTTATCAGAGTCAGAAAAAGAGCAAATTGCTAACCACTTTTTAGTGGCTATGGGCGGATTCCCCGGAGAAACCTTTGGGGATTTGAAGCTTCCGGTTGTTGAACCAGACGGACGCCTTTCACTTGGCGCACTACGTGCTGTGAAGGGTGGACATGGTGTATCAGCTGTTGACGGACTATCCGAAGATATGGAGGATGACATCCGAAATTGGGTAAACGGAACAGCAAAAAAGGTTTTCGACAAAGACTGGGGTGACTCAGAATCTATGGCTAAACACGGAATGACAAAAGACCACGACGACGTGTATATGAACAGAGGCGAAGCGATGGGCCGAGCCGACGAGATAGGTTGTGACACAGTTCACGAAATGGAAATGGACGGTGACACAGTGTATATGCCGTGTGAAACTCACGGAGAGTATACAGATATGGTTTCATCCAATTCATATCACGGAGATGAAGAGGATGAAGAAGAAATGAGCGGCTGTGTTAACTGCGGCTCCGCAAATGATGCCGACTCATCGGCTGATGCGGGCGGCAAGGCAGGAAAGGATTCTGGTGTAGTAGAGGTCCTTTCCGCTGACCGCTCGGTTTCGGTCGTATCGGCAGATGGCACTGGTAACGAGCCTTCGGAATCCGTTACCATCAACAATGGTGATTCAACTATGACAGATGAAATTACAGAGGAAGAGCTTTCGGAGCTTCGTCAGAAGGCAAGCGCCTATGACGAGCTTGAGGGCAACGACAGCACCGAGAGTGCTGTTGAGGAGCTTCGAGAAGAGTTCCAGTCCGACCTTGAAGAGCTTAAGGAGCGGACTGCCCTTTTGGATGAAGTTAATCGTTCCGACGTAGAGGCACTTCAGGAGACTGACAAGCCTCACATTATGGAGCGAGGCGACTTCGAAGAGCTTGAAGAGGAAGTAGAGACCGTTCGCTCCGCATACGCAGAGAAACTCTCCGAGTACACTGGTGTGCCACAAGAGCGAATTGAAGACAAGTGGACTCTCGAAGAGATGCGAGAGGACCTCGAAGACGAGATTGGCGACGACGCCGAGCTTGAGGGCGAAATCACTCCTGACCCGCAGAGTGCTGACCCCGACGAGGAAACCGCTGAGGAGAACGCTGAGGGCGACTTCGGTGGCTCTGCTGAGGAGCTTTCCGAGGATGTTAAATCCAAGCAGCAAGAAATCCGTCAGCGAG
>JAHEOE010000124.1 GCA_018609785.1 Minisyncoccota bacterium
GTAACCGGAATGATAACCTTATGGAAGCGCCTATGAGTCCATCCACGTCGACCCAATTCACCGAATCACTCGCCGAGCGTTTTCTCAAAGAGAAGGGCTACGCCATCCTGACGCGCAACTATCAGTACAAGCGCCTCGGCGAAATTGACATCATCGCTTCCTATGAAAACACGATTCGCTTTGTGGAAGTCAAAGGCCATTTCGTCTCCGAAGAAGCTTTTGAGACGGCCGAACTCCCGATTCATAACTTCACCGCGGCGAAAATCCGTACCATCGGACACATCGCGCAGTACTATCTTTTAGAGACCGAGCAAACAGACGCGGATTTCACGATTGAGGGGATTGCTCTGACGGTGAGCACCGAGGCCAAACGAGCAAAGATTGAACATTTACCTGACTTGTCGCAGGGGATGATTTAGAGAATAAATACGTATTGACAGAAAAACGGTTCTATTTTAATATTCCTCATGCAGTTCTTTTACAAAAGGAGTGTATTTTGTTAGAAATCCCCCAAGAAACCCAAGAAAAATTAGATACTTCTCTGCTCTTATTGAAAAACGCTAAAGATCCTGCAATCAGGAAAGAGACTATAGACCGTTTAGTTACAATAACTAAAAAACAGAACGATCCGCGTAACAGAGAAAAGCTTGTCAGATACCTAGTTAAAGACGATCAAGTCGGGGAAATATTACGGAAAGAACTTTTCAGTTCTTTTATAAGTTCTGATCCTCTTGAGCAAAATGAAAAGCTCTATTTAACAACAACGGAATTCGCCGATTTATTCCCTGATTTCAAAGATATCAAAGGATGGAAAAACAAGGAACAAATGCTTAATATATTACAGCGTGAGAAAGAAGGGCGCTTTCAAAATGTTGATCCTGGTGCTTTCTCTCTCCGTGAAACACCTTTGTCAGATGCGATGAAATATCCTTCTATAAGAGACAAGGTCGAAAAAATCTTCTTCCCTGTAGAAAACCTATGGGAGAAGGACCGTGGCTTCGTTGTTATACTTAGTATTATAGCCTTTTCATTCACATTCGCCACCTTGTTATGGTTGGTAATAGGATAATAAAAAAAGAGTATTGATTAATCCCCCCTTTCTCATACGAAAGGGGCTTTTTCTTTTCTCCTTGCATCGCTCACGTACATCCTCTATAATACGCGTACAGATGCTAGAGTGGCGGAATCGGCAGACGCACCAGACTTAAAATCTGGGGGCCTCCTTAGGCCGTGAGGGTTCAAGTCCCTCCTCTAGCACATCTTGAAACATTAAAGTGGAATTTAGCATAGTCAATATACTTTTTGAGATGGCTCTATACAGTTTTTCCTCAGCGAACTCTTAGACATGTGGATAACTTGTGGAGAATTTTACACCTCCTTGTAAAAACGCCTGTACATGCATTTTAAAATCACATACCGCATGTAAAAGCGAAACCGAGATAATAAATCTCTATTTTGGGCATAATCATGCCATTTTATTAATGTACACTTCATACCGAACTCCTCTGTTATAGCTTCCACAAGCGACTCCAACCAATATACTCACACCATAAAAGGGGATGTGGATAATTTGGGGAAAACTAACTCTATCAGGCTCCATATCCGTTCTCTTACCGCCCGGGCGTATGCTATAATACTCATCTGAATATCCGTAACCGCACGTACGTATGGCTTCTCCGATGATGACCCAGTACCAAGAACTGAAAGACCAACACCCACACGCTCTGTTACTATTTCGCCTGGGAGATTTCTACGAACTGTTCTACGACGACGCCAAAGAAGGAGCGCGCGTGCTTGATTTGGTGCTCACCCGTCGCAAAAACAGCGCGGACGGAGAAGTTCCCATGTGCGGCATTCCGTACCATTCCGCCGAGCAGTACCTATCCAAGCTCCTCGCGGCCGGATATAACGTGGCCATTGCCGAACAAACCGAAGACCCAAGCAAGACCAAAAAACTGGTCAAACGCGAAATTGTCCGCGTTATCACACCGGGAACCGCTCTTTTCGAATCAAATTTGGACACGTCCGCTCACCATGCCATCGCCGCGGTTACGCCGATAGGCAAAGACCGCTACGCCCTGGCCCTGGGAGATGTATCCACAGGACTCATGAAAGCGGGCACGTTTCCGTTACGGACCATCCGAGAAGAACTCAAAAAACAGTCAATAAAGGAACTTGTTCTTCCGGAAAAGATGCGTGATAAGCCATTGCTTGACACCACTAACAGAGAAATTACGATCAACTACGAATCGAATTGGTATTTTAAACACGAAACCGCGGAACAAGAACTTCAAAATCGCTTAGGTGTGGCCAGTCTCGAAGGATTTGGGTTCCGGAATGACGATCCGGCTTTGCGAGCGGGTGGGGGCTTACTTGCCTATATTCGCTACACCCAACAACGGGATTTGAAACATCTCACCTCTATAAGTCCTTATGAGGATACCCAACACATGACGCTTGATACAAGTACGATTACGAATTTGGAACTGTTCTCGGTCGTACGCGGCGGCGAACGCTCTCGTTCTTTATGGGATATTCTCAATCTCACCCAAACGGCCATGGGAGCGCGCCTTTTACGAGACTGGCTCCTTACGCCGCTCCAAGACACGGATCACATTCAAAAACGCCTCAACGCCGTGGAAACGCTGGTCAATGCGCCCCAATATTTGGACGAGTTTTCTTCCGCACTTTCCGAAATACAAGATATCGAGCGTATTTTGGCGCGTGTTGCCGCTGATATGACGTCCCCGCGCGACATGGCTTCATTGCGAGCCTCGCTTGACCGTATTCCCCGCCTTACGGAACTGCTCAAACGTCTCAACGGCCCTGAACTCACGACCATTTGGGAAACGCACTCCGATCTCTCCGAACTCCGTGATTACCTTCATCAAGCCATTGCCGAAGACCCTCCGGGACTGCTGCGAAACGGAAATGTTATCGCTCCCGGGTTTGACCCTGATTTGGACGAATACCGCAAACTCCAACAAGGCGGTAAGGACTGGTTGGCCGAAGTTCAGGAAAAAGAACGGACCGCAACGGGAATTCCGTCACTCAAAGTACAGTACAATAAAGTGTTCGGCTATTATATTGAAGTAAGCCACACCCATCAGGAAAAAGTGCCCGACCACTACATCAAACGTCAAACATTGACCAATGCCGAGCGTTATATAACCCATGAGCTCAAAGAATTTGAGGAAAAGATGCTCTCGGCCGAAGAATTTGTCGGACGACGAGAGCGCGAGCTATTCAGCGAGGTATCCGGACATATTCTTGATGGCGCCGCTGAAATTCAACACACAGCCCACGCAGTCGCTCATCTGGACGCTCTCCATAGTTTAGCCCGTCTCGCTCGAGAAAACCGATACAGCAAGCCACAGATAACCACAGAACGAACTCTTTCCATAACCCAAGGACGACATCCGGTGGTGGAAGCAATTGAGACCGATCAACGCTTTGTCCCCAACGATGTGTATCTGGAATCGCCTGACCATCAACTGGCTATCTTGACCGGTCCGAACATGGCGGGAAAATCCACATACATTCGTCAAACCGCCTTGATTGTGCTTTTGGCGCATATCGGAAGTTTCGTACCCGCCGAAGAAGCGAAAATCGGACTTACGGATCGTATTTTCACGCGTGTGGGCGCTTCGGACAATCTCAGCGAAGGACAAAGCACCTTCATGGTGGAAATGAGTGAAGCGGCGCATATTCTTAACAATGCTACCAACCAAAGTCTGGTCATCCTCGATGAAATCGGCCGAGGAACTTCCACATACGACGGAATGAGTCTCGCTTCGGCTATTGCGCAATATCTGCATGATACGATCGGAGCTCGCACACTGTTTGCCACGCACTATCATGAACTGCTGGAACTGGAATCCCGATACTCGGGTATCGTCAACTACCACGTAGCCGTGGACGAAACCGCCGAAGACCTGGTTTTCTTACGCACCATAGAACGGGGCGGAATGCAAAAAAGCTTCGGTATTCCCATAGCGCAAAAAGCGGGCTTCCCTCGCTCGGTTATTGACCAAGCCCACAAAGAATTGGCTCATACCGAAAAGCAAGACGCCGAACCTCGTCAACCTTCGCTGTTTGATCCCATGTCCCCGCCCGCTCCTTCTCCTGAAGAAAAACGCTATCAAGAGTTACAAGCCAAGCTCAAACAGATTGATATACATACGCTTACTCCTTTACAAGCGTTGGAAACATTGGCAAATCTTAAAGAAGACATGGAAAAAGACTCCTCATAAATCCTCATAAAAAAGCAATTCTTGCCAATGTCCAGGAACGTTGCGTATAATACATATTAGACTTTACAATGAGTAACTATCGCCATCATGGATGAAAAGCAACGCATCTGGAACGCGGTGCTTGGGGAGATTGAACTCAACGTCAGCAAGGCGCAATTCGACACGTGGATTAAAGACACTTACATCGTCCGAATGGACGAAAAGGAGATTGTTGTCTGCGTACCGAACAGCTTTACTCGCGAATGGCTTAGTAATAAATTTCACACCTTAATTGCGGATTCCGTACAAACCATTACCGGGGAGGTCAAAACCATTTCCTACGAAATTGATGATCGATCTTCACTTAAAAACCGCGGGAATCACATCGTAGACCTGAAAGGTTCGGTGGGGGCCATAAAAGATCAAGCTCCCGAATACCCCTCTTCCGCAGAAGACCAGGCTTCCCAAGAACAAACTCAATCTCCCTTCAGTCCGTCCGCCGCCACCGGTTCTTCGGACCACGCTCAAACAGACAGTAACTTTCAGCCCTCAACTTCCGCCCTTAACAGCGCGTATACGTTCGAAAATTTTATTGTGGGGGGGAGTAACGAACTTGCTCACGCGGCCGCTCTTAACGTCGCCAAAGAGCCGGGCACACGCTACAACCCCTTGTTTGTCTACGGCGGGGTCGGTCTCGGAAAAACACATCTCATTCAAGCAATCGGCAATAGTCTCGCGGCTCAGGATAAACACATCTGTTATGTTTCTTCGGACACGTTTATTTCAGAATTTACCAAATCCGTACGTCAGGGGAACATTACTCAGTTCAAAGCAAAATATCGCGCAGCGGACGTCTTGATTATTGACGACGTGCAATTTGTCGGCGGAAAAGAAAAAACGCAGGAAGAAATTTTTAACACCTTTAACGAACTCTACTCACACAACAAACAGATTATTCTTACCAGTGATCGACCGCCCAACGCCATTCAGACCCTCAATGACCGACTCAAATCCCGTTTTGAAGGTGGAATGATTGCGGATATCGTCCTTCCCGAATTCGAGACCCGAGTAGCCATTCTCAAAAGTAAGTGCGAACAAAAGGGATTTGAAATTCCCGAACAGTATTTATATCCGATTGCCGAACACATCAAAAGCAATGTCCGCGAACTTGAAGGTACTCTGAATCAAGTCATCGCCCAAGCTCAACTTTTGGGCAACCGAGTTACCGAAGACATGATTCGACGCGTGGTGGCGGGAAGTACAGCGGAAAAAGCGCACTCATTAGACAGTGATACGGTCATAGACATCATTGTGGAGCACTTTCGTATCTCCAAAGAAGACCTCCTTTCCAAAACCCGCCGTCAAGAAATCGCGTACCCTCGTCAATTGACCATGTATTTACTCCGTGAAGAACTTGATCATACGTACCCGGGCATCGGGAAGTCTTTGGGCGGTAGAGATCACACCACGGTCATGCACGCTCACCAAAAGATCAAAGAACGCCTCTCCAAAGATTACGCGCTCGAACAAGATATAACCTTACTTCGTAACAAACTCTATAATTCGTGAGTTAGTGGTTAGAATATAGAATTTGGTATTTAGTGTTTGGAATCTAGGAAAGAGAAGCCGGAAGCCAAGAATATTTTAATATAAAGATATTCTTATGTGAGTGTATCTTGCTGTGTTTTCCTCCTTTTTAAAGGAGGAAATGCCCGAAGGGAAAGGAGGATTTATTGATATGAGAGTTTTTGACTAAAACTCCTCCGCACCTTTCGGAGCACCTCCTCTTTTTAAAGAGGAGGACACAATCATATATCCATTGTCCCCGCAACTATATATCTACCGTATCCGCCACCGTATATCATGCCCGAAGGGTATATATATCAACGGTATATCCCTCTCCGTATCCTTGTGGATATTCTGTGGAAAGTCCCTGTATATCCCGCTTATCGAATGGGGACTCTTCTCGTACTCTTCCCCAAGCCTTCCAAAGACATCGGTGTTCCCCATCTTATAACGCATATCATCCCCATATTATCCACATTCTTTGTTTCCGTTCACACGCGAACTCAAACGGCATTTCCACAAATCCCCTTGACCTACTACTACTTCTAATTTTTAATATATA
>JAHEOE010000125.1 GCA_018609785.1 Minisyncoccota bacterium
ATATTAACGAGCTTGAGCACCCGATTTTCCGGATTAAGTGTGGTTTCCCAAAGTTGATCCGGATTCATTTCTCCAAGTCCCTTGTAGCGTTGCAGCGAAATGTTTCCTTTCTTATTCGTCTCTCGCATTTCTTTCATGATCTGCTCCTTTTCTTCATCGGAATAGGCGTAATGCGTTTCTTTTCCGCGCGTCAACTTATATAAAGGAGGTTTGGCGATATAAACATGTCCATTGGTAATCAGATCGGGGAAGTACCGATAAAAGAGAGTCAGTAAGAGCGTGACAATGTGTGCCCCGTCCACATCGGCGTCACACATGATAATGAGACGTCGGTACCGCAGCTTGCTAATATCAAAGGTATCTCCAATGGAAGTTCCCAGGGCAATAACCAAAGACTTAATTTCTTTGGAGTTCAGCATTTTATCGAGTCGCGCTTTTTCAACATTCAAGATTTTTCCACGCAAGGGCAAAATCGCCTGTGTTTCCCGATCACGTCCTTGCTTTCCGGACCCTCCGGCGGAGTCTCCCTCTACAATAAACAACTCACTCCGGCTGGTATCTTTGGTGGAACAGTCCGCCAATTTTCCCGGCAAAGTCATACCTTCCAAGGCCCCCTTACGGATCACCGTATCTCGAGCCGCCTTGGCCGCTTTGCGGGCTTTAGCCGCAAGCAGTCCGCCCTCCACAATCGCTTTGGCATCTTGCGGATGACTATCAAAATACTCGGCAAGGGCGTTACCAAATACCTGATCCACAGCGCTGCGAGCCTCTACGTTACCCAATTTATCTTTGGTCTGTCCTTCAAACTGAGGAGACAGCGGCGCCTTAAGTTTTACGCTGATCACCGCAACCAAACCTTCGCGTACGTCTTCACCGGTCAAACTTTCATCCGAAGACTTAATAAATCCGTTGGTACGCGCATACTCGTTAATCGCTCGCGTAAGAGCGGTGCGAAAACCGGTCAAATGCGTACCTCCGCCCGGCGTATCGATATTATTCACGAAAGAAAGTTCCATCGATTGCAAATCTTGAGAATATTGAAAGGCAACTTCCACGAAGATGTTATCGTGTTCTTCGTTGCAATAGAAAATATTCTGATGACGCGGTTCTTCCCCATGAAACAGATAATCCACGTACGAGACAATACCGCTGTCAAAGAAAAAGGTGTAATCCGTAGGCTCTTGCGGATCTCGCTTGTCATACACCACGATTTTCACACCTTTGGTGAGATACGCCTGGGAACGAAGATAGTTATAAATTTTCTCGAGATTAAAGTCAATTTCGGGAAAGATTTCAGGGTCGGGCTGAAACATTATGGTTGTGCCGTGGTTTTTACTTTTCCCGGTTTGTTTCACCTCCGTCAAAGGCGTACCTCGTTCGTATTCTTGCTCACACAGCACACCGTCCCGCTCGACGGTGACTTTGGTATACGTGGAAAGCGCGTTCACGATAGAGACTCCGACACCGTGAAGTCCGCCCGAGACTTGGTACCCGCCTTTCCCGAATTTCCCGCCGGCGTGCAGTTTGGTCATGACCGTTTCTACGGTGGAGACGCCGGTTTTGGGGTGCTTATCAGTCGGAATGCCGCGACCGTTATCGGTCATACGAACGTAATTGTCCGGCAAGAGCTCGACGGTAATTTGATCACAAAATCCGCCCATCGCCTCGTCGATGGAATTATTAACAACTTCCCAGATTAATTGATGAAGACCGCTTTCACCCGTAGAACCGATGTACATGCCGGGCCGGACGCGTACGGGTTCCAAGCCTTCCAACACATCAATTCCCTCGGAGGTGTAACTCATCTGATTATTGGTTTTATCGTCCGCCATAAGCACGTTTCTTTGAGCTATTAATATTAAGTGTATCATTTTTGCCCGCGTAAAGAAAGCGAGAAACCATCTCCACAGATGAGAAAGGGATGTAAGTCTGGAATTCAGCCTAGGGAATATACGGTTTCGAACACGATATGCGATGGCGGACACGGTAGATATACAATGGATATAGAGATATTCTCATGTGTATGTATCTTGCTGTGTTTTCCTCCTTTTTAAAGGAGGATGCGTCAATATACAGCTCAAATTTCGAGGGAAAGTAAGGTTTTTGTGATATGAGCAGTTTTTAACGAAACTCCTCCGTCCTTACGGACACCTCCTCTTTAAAAAGAGGAGGACACAAGTTGTTTTTTATTCTTTAGGGGAGTGATACTTGCTGTGTTTTCCTCCTTTTTAAAGGAGGAAAAGCCCGAAGGGAAAGGAGGATTTGTCGACATGGCAGTCCCCTGAAAATAGGCTTTCGATAGCAAGCCGTAAAAAACACGTCAGTGTTTTTTAAGTGTCCGTACAAGCTTCGAGGGAAAGTGAGGATTCGTCGTTATACAGCATCTTCATAGGAAATAATAAACTTTTGAGATGACCTCTAAACACTTCACTCCTTCTTCCGCCCCTTAGGCGTCACCCAGAAGCCCAAGTATTTGCCGAACATCAGGCGCGTTTGCGCTTCAATGGCCGGGGCGGCGGCCAAGGGAATGGCAATGATCGGGGCCAAAATCCATTGCACATACATAAACAGTCCCCGCCATTTGGAATAACCTTCGGGACGCGGCGGTACCAAGGAGCCATTGAGGTACGCGGTCAAAAGCAACCCGACCATGGCCACGGTCATCATAGTTCCGGTGTAATCGGGCAAATTATACGCAATCACCGTCCCCCGAAAGTCTTCTCCCCCTAAAAGCAACGGAACCCATCCGACAAACGCAAGAATAAACGGTGCCGTAGCCCATGTATAATGCCCGGCGATCATATTAAAAATGCGCTCGGTTTTGATCCATCGATTGGCACGAGGATTACGCGCATACGAACGCATCGTTAAGGGTAGATTTTCAATACCATACGCCCACCGCCGCATCTGCTTATACTGATTTTTGAACGCTTGTACCACCGTATCCGCCTCAATCGCATCAAACGAAACGGGAATATGAATGGGCTCAACCTCGTAATCCCCGTCGTAGTAGTCAATACACTTCCAATAAATCGCGGAATCGTCCGAAACCATATTCACCGGCCAGAAATTGACATTCACCAGCGTCTGAAAACTCATGGAATGACTCGAAAACGTCACCATCCGATCCGGGCGCATGGACTCCATCATATGCCAAAACGTGGAACTGACTGCCATAATACGGGCGAACGGGGGTACACGCCAAATATTATTATGATACATCGGCAATGGCTGATAACTGTGTCGGTGAGGTTTGTCAATCGTCAAAAACGTATATGCCAAAGCCGGGAGATACTGCGGATGCGCAATAGTATCACTGTCGAAAATAGACGCGGGCACGTTCCGATAATCAACCCCCTCTTCATCCAAATACTCTTGGAGACGCCGAGCCGCATAGGAAGTGTTCGCGCCTTTCGCTTTCAGCTCACCGGGAGTGTCCGCGGGATGCGCGGTAATCAAAAGTTTATGAAATACGCCCTCAAATTTTTCTTTCAGATAGGCTTCCTTTTCCTGACGGACTTCACCTTCCCGCTCTTCGGTGGCTACAACCACAATAATCCGATCCGAAGGATAATTTGCTTCTCGCAAAGAATTGAGACTGGTCTCAAGAACGGTTTTGTCCTCATCATACGTCGGGAAAATTACCGCATGATATAAATTATCAAACCCTTCACACTCACGGGCGTACGCAAGCCAATCTTTCTTCACATCTTTCTTCATTTTCCGATACGCTCCGATAAGAAACGTATTCAGATAAAACACCTTCAGTAACCAGTAGATATCATAGATGATGATAAAAATCGCCACAAAAACCGGAATGACGAACGAGAGCGCAATAAGTCCCAAGAATGTTCCCCAGGTGAGAAGACCGGGCAACATCTCAAAGAAGCGTTGCCACCGCCGCTCTCGCGGATCTGTGTTTTTCGGATCGGGATACGTATACATAGGCTAAATCTGGTTTTCCATGCCCACCACTATAACATATACTCCCAAAAGTATGCTTATGCCGATTGTGGACACGGCGATCAAATGGTATCCAAACCGCCGATTTTTCCTGTTCACAGACCGCATATTCCGCATCAGAAGGGCCAGTACCAAATTCCCCAAAGCAACACCGGTTCCCACTCCGAGATACCCAAACATATACCACGCCGGTACAATGATCTGTTCTCCGCCCGCTTCCAAAAATTGACTTCGAATAAGCGTCCCATAGGCATCCGGGCCAAGCCAACGCCAAATATACAGGTATAATCCCAAATGCAATACAAAAGCAGCACCCACATATAGCCAAAAACTGCGCGGAATACGTATACGTTGCATCTTCATGACCGCATATCAAATACCAAGCGTTCGACGAGATCGGCTCCCTCGGGAAGTTGGGAGTTGAGTTGCGTTAAAATGTCTTCTTCGTGTAAGCGTAAAAAGGAGGCATGGGTCGGCGAGGTGGCGGTCACAGTCAGGCGACCGCGCTCGATTTTTACGGCTTCCGTGGTTCCCAAATGCGCGAATGATTCGGCAATAACTTGATCATAACGCACACACACACGAGCACTTCGGATCGTGTGAGACAAACCTTTATGTTCACTCCGATGTTCGAGAAGACTGTTCAGTTTCATGACTTTGTTTCACTTCCGTTTCGATATATCCGTCCGCCAACTCCGTCTCCAGCCGGTCGCCGGATGTCAGTTGACCTGCGTTACGTATAATTGTACCATCTTTACGCGTAATACTGTACCCGCGTTTGAGAACCTCTCGATGATCAAAACTGTGAAGCAGACGGGTGGTGGCATCGACCCGTTCTTTGTACGTAGCCACTAATTGCTTCATGGACGCCTCAAGACGCGTTTCCATATCCTGCACCCGTCGACGCAGATCCGCGGCGCGTTGTTCATAAAGATGCATGTACGAATACAGCCGATGCGTAATCTGTCGCACCTGTTCCCGCGTGTGCCGAAAGTAACGCTCCATAACGGAATGCGCCGTATCCACGCGAGATCGTAACTCCCGCACATCAGTCGTCAGTGACCGATGCATGAGCGCCACCGCGTTGTCCACGCGACGCCTCAAATCCCCGGCATCGGGCACAATCAACTCCGCCGCGTTGGAAGGCGTGGACGCCCGCACATCAGCCACAAACCCGGCAATAGTCTCATCTCGCTCGTGCCCCACCCCGCACACAATAGGAACAGAAGACGCGTAGATCGCCCGGGCCACCTCTTCAGAATTAAACGCATGCAGATCATCAATCGACCCTCCTCCACGCGTAATGACGATCAGATCCAACGGATACGTCTCCAACATCCGAAGCGCCTCCAGAATTTCGTTTACCGCGGACTGACCTTGCACCTGCACATGCCGAAAATAGATATCCAGTCCGCCCATGCGCGCAGACAACACTTTGTGAAAATCCCGATACGCGGCCGCATCTTGGGACGTAATCAATCCGATTTTCTGAGGAAATCGCGGCAACTCGCGTTTGCGTTCCGGACTGAAAAGTCCTTCGGTGTCCAACTTTTTCTTTAACAGTTCAAATGCTTTCAGCAGTTCTCCCTCTCCCGAGAGTTCGATGGAATTGACCGAAATGCCGAACATGCCTGATTTGACGGAAAGGCGAGGCTTGCCGTTGATAATGACGCGCATGCCATCTACTAACGAAATTTGCGACTTGCGCAAAACAAAGACCGTGCCGATACAACGCACTTTGGCTTCCTTTTCTTCATCTTTAAGGTCAAAAAACACCCACTGGTGCGAGCCGAAGCTGGAGGTTTGCACGCCCGAGACTTCTCCTTCCACGCGCACATGTTCAAACGAGACCAACTCGTTAATGGAACGATTAAACTCGTAGACCGAAATTGGATTGCCTTCGCTGTCGTTCACCCGAGCGTTGTTCTCCAATTTTTGCACCGCCATGCGCGCGGTCGAGGCCACGGACTTGGCTTCGCCGGGGTTGTTCGCCACGTATTTCAGATCTTCCAGCGCCTGCTCTCCGCCTTTGGAAGCAAGAACCGAGACCGCCTCTTTCCGCACGGATGCGGCCGAGTCATAAAGCCCGTTCCTGATAAGCGTTTCCACCTTGTCCCAGCTCAGTTTTGCCAAGTTCTGAATCACGTATTTGCGGGTCAATGCTTTCTCGTCATCAAGAAGCATTTGAAGCCCGAAAACCGCTCCGTCTCCCTTCCGCGCAACCAATTGCTCGGCGTAGGACTTGATCTGTTTGCTCATACGTCACGTCTCTCTACCTCTGTGCAGTATAGCAGATGTGAGAGGTCAACACCTACCCTTGGCCCCTCTCCCATCTTCATGCTACGTTGAAAGAAATTACTTCGTAAAACACAAACATATGCAAAAAGCACTCACCATCCTCAAATATCTTAGTTTCATCACACTGATACTCTCAGGTGTATTTTTCTTCATAAGTTCAGACTTTGCCACTTTCACCTTTCTTATCTTTGTTTGGTTCTGCTCTCTTTATACTATTTTTCAAATCTTTCATCACAAAAGAAATGTTCTCTGGGGAAGCATATCTCTCGGGATTTCATCAGGGTATATCTTGTTTTTACTTCTACAACTATTTTTTTCTTCTAGCAACACACCTCTTATATCTCTCGTTTTCAACCTGTTGTTTGCCTTCACGGTGACAACATCTGTGTATAATCTCCTCGTTCTTGCACCTAATGCATCTCCATGGAAACGTGGATTAAGAAATACCGCTTTTGTAACTATTACTCTCACGCTAATTCTTTATGCTACGGCCAATATTTCCGCAATCTCCGGCATTCCGGATTTCTACGCTTCTTTAGACTACTCCCCGATTAACTTGATGGTTTTCATCCTCGGATTTTTAGCTATTAAGACAAGTATATTTACTTGGCTCTCATTGAAATATCCTCGCCCTTACTTATTAAGTGTGCTCATGAGTATTATATTTATTGTATTCTTGGCTAGTCTCACCCAACTCCAACACATAACATTAGAGATGAAGCCTCAAGAAACTACACCCCAATGCCCCCCAGGAAAAGTATATGCTCAACCACCATGTAGTTGCGAATCACAATGTATTTCCAAAGAGAAAGCCTATGCTCCTTACGAATGTGCGATTAAATGTTTGCCTCTCAAAGCTCGTTCAATTTCACAAAAACCATTACTTAACACGGATTTCTTGCGACGATTCCCAATCTCCTTCAAAGCTTCTACCTTTTCTCGGTATGAGTTTTTAAGTGTATTTTAGCTTCTTCAAGACACGGAGATGTCGGAACATGCTTTTGGTAACGTCCCCTTTCATGCTACGTTGAAAGAAATTACTTCGTAACACACAAACATATGCAAAAAGCCCTCACCATTCTCAAGAATCTCAGTATTATTTTCATCGGTGGTCCATTGATCATCGGTGGAACTCTATGGCTCCTCTCCATATCAACTTCACTTTTAAATGAACACACGCTCCTTTTTGTATTGCAGACACTCACTACAATGGAATTCATAGGGGTTGTATCTCTCTTTCTTTATACTCCGCTTGCAGTACTTTATAATTCCGAATCCAAACCTCTCTCGGAGAAGTTTAAGCATATCGCTGTACCAAGTATCGCAACCAGTGTTATTTTCCTACTCCTCATCAACCTCTCAGGTTTTATTTTGCCATCATTTTACAACAACCAAACAGGTGAATTTATAAATGCTTTATTTTTGATCGTATGTTTTATTGCTCTGGAAAGTGTTATATTCGCCGGCATAGCTACCAAATTCAAAGCTCAAACAATTTTGAAGCCCTCTTTTGTTATTGTGTTATGTATTTTCCTTTCCATCATAAGCTTTTTTGCGTATGTGGAACGAGAGAATCTTAGCAAGACCTTTGTAAGATGCTCTCCCGGTGAGGTATATGCTCAACCACTGTGTGGATGCAAAAGACAATGTATTACCAAAGAAAAAGCTAATGCTAATTTTAGATGTGCTATTGGTTGCCCCCCTTATCAAGTATATGACAGCGAGACAATACTCAGTAATGATTACGATTTTAAGTAATTAAATTCACTTATATGCAAAAAGCACTCACCATTCTCAAATATCTCATGTTCATTGGACTTGGACTGGGCATACTATTCATGATTCTGGCCGGTTTGAATCAGTTGGGCCATACGTTATTCAATGACAGCCAGAATATATTAGCTGGTATAGGAGGATATACACTTGTTTTCGGAGTATTCTTATTCATCATATATTCCGCTCTGGCTTTACTGCATCATCACAAAAATCATCCTCTCGGTATTTTCGTGCTAATTCTCTCTGCTATACTTCTTGTCCTTTTTATTTGGGCCATTCCCAATAACTCATTCCTCACTCTATTTAGCATACTCCTCCTCGCTACCCCTCTTCTCGCCCTAACAAGTCTCCTTCTGACTGTCTCTTCGTCCTCATCCATAACGAAACACTTTAAGCGTTTTGCCATTACAACTCTAGTGGCGTCCATATTTTTCTTTATAATCGCAATAATATTCGTTATCTTTAATCTGTCACCTCTCTTAGAGATTTTTTTCTTTTTATTTATACTCTCTTTATTCTGCGGCGTTGGTAGTACATTATTTACCTGGCTCTCTTTAAATATAGCCAATCCATCTCATTTACTACCACTAGCAGGTATATGTTTGCTATTCTTCATTATCGGAATTCCCTTACTGTCGTATATAAACGAAAAATATCGTTCTGATCGTGTTCCTCAAATGCCTACCCCTTCAGATAAATCAATAGACCGACGACTAGAATCACAAAGGAACGATCCTTCGAGGTAGAAGACATTTGTATCTCTCTCCAATAGTCTCTTATTTGTAGGGAATTGCCGTATCGACGTATCCACTCGTTGTGTCCCCCTCTTTTTAAAGGAGGAAAACACAGCAAAATACATACACATGAGAATATTTCTATAACAAAATTCAACCGTATATCCACTGTACCCGCCACCATATATC
>JAHEOE010000126.1 GCA_018609785.1 Minisyncoccota bacterium
AGCATTTCGTAAGAATCAGTTTATCGCCATTACCGATACGTATGGGACCGAGACCATCAAAGGAGTGGAGAGTCATCATTACGGATATGAGTTGCAAAAAGATGAGTACATGGCATTTCTGAAAGAGACACAGTCGATTTTAGGCAAAGAACAAATCAGCGATGATGCCATATCTTCAGCGGAAAAATCTATGCAAAAAATCGAGCGTTTTGCCGGTGAAGTATGGGTGAGCAAAGACCGGAAGCTACCGACCAAACTTACCGCCGACTTGAAGATGAATACGGAACGGTCAACCACACAATCTCTGTCCTTTGAAATTACCATGAGTGAGCATAACACGGACTTTACCGTGGACGAACCGGAATCCGCAAAACCATTGTCCGAAATTTTCCAAGGATTTTTCCCGGACGCGTCTCAAGAGAGTTTTCAGCAGGATACGTCGTCACCCTCTCAGGGACCGGAAGAGCTTCCCGAAGGGTTTGAGAATTTCGATCAGGAATCTTTACAGTCAGGCAATACCGGCTCCGGTCTGACTGAAGAACAGAAACAGCAGTTGTTCGAGGAGTACGAACAATAAGAAGAGTGGGTGCGTTGTGTCCTCCTCTTTTTAAAGATCACATATTCGTCCGAGTATTTTTTAAACGTCGACATGGCAGTCCCCACGAAAATAGGCTTTCGATAGAAAGCCGTAAAAAACACGCCGGTGTTTTTTAAGTGTCCGTTCAAACGTCGATAAAGAGTGAGGTGCCCCGCAAGGGGCGGAGGAGTTCTTCCTACTTTTGATATCCATTGTAAAAGAGCATGTGCTTGAAACATAAGCGGAAACACGATATGATAGGGACGTACAGTTCGGGGGTCGTCTAATTGGTAGGACAGCGGTTTCTGGGACCGTAAGTCGGGGTTCGAGTCCCTGCCCCCGAGCCATCGAATAGTTAATGGTCACGTAAAACCAAATCGTATCTGGTCCGGATTCGTTACGTATACCTTTTATGATTAATATATGGCCACAGAAGAGTTACACCCCGGCATTAGAATTTTTGAATATCTTGAAGACTTAGCAAAGCTGAATGTTGATGTTCGGCGCGACATTCGGGAGCATAAAGACCCCGAAAAACTTATAGAGGTCCTTCATTACCCTCGGCCTGAGAATTTATACGTGAAGCAGTTTGGAGAAGATGATGAACGTCCTTTCCTCTCGGTTCAGAAACAAAAGTTGGAAAAAGAACCGCGTCTTCCTGACAATCTCAAAGAGTGGGTTGTATTCAACGAAAAATTTTCTCAACCTCAAAGCAAGGAATATATTGTAAAAAAAGAGCATTTTCGAGATTCGCAAGAGAGACGCGAATTACACACCCGTTTAAAGAATGGGGAATTGAATGAGATTCCTGCTCAGTTGAAGGGTTGGATTCAGAAGAATGAAAAAACTGGAGAGTGGGAAAGAATCGAAGAACAGGAAGTTAGGTATCGCTTTTCAGATTATCCTGAATTACAACAATCGTTCCAAAATTATGTAAATGGTCCTTGGACTGAATGGAAGAACCGTAACTATCCTATCTATATTGTGAACCAGTTGTACGAGACTCTTTTTGGAATCAGAGAATTTCTTAAACAATCTGGAGAAGAGTACGAATTGTTATGGGGACACGATGTTTTAACATGGAAAAAAGATAATCATTCTATTTTCCATCCCTTTTTCTTTACTCCTCTCGAAATTCATTTTAATCCGCACGAAAGCAAAATTGAGCTGGTTAAAAGTTCGACAGGAGGAACCTTTTTTGAAGCTATGTTCTTAGAGGATTTGGATATTAGCAATCTCGAAGATGTTCAAAAGGAAACAAAGAAATTAAATGCCCAAGAATATGAAGTTTGGAACTCTGAAGCTCTCTCCACTAAAGGTACCGAATTAGTTAATTACGTGTCTCTTGAGGGAGAGAACCAATTTTCAGAAAATGATATCTCTACTCCTCAGATAGCAGAGCATCCGCAATATTGGAATTATCCTGTAGTGTTTTTGCGAAAAAAATCAGCTATGGGATGGGCCGAGTATGCCCAAAAAATACAAAGCGACATTGAAGACAATACTGAGATTCCTTCTTTTATACGAGAATTATCTGGTGAAGAAGTAGAGGACAAAAATATTCAAGAAACGAATAGTAAAGAAAGTGAAATTTCTAATGGAGAATTATATTTTCCGCTTCCCTATAATCAAGAGCAGAAGGATATTGCTCAACGAGTGGAGAATCGATATGGAGTGGTGGTCCAAGGTCCGCCGGGGACTGGAAAGAGTCATACCATAGCCAATCTTCTTTCTCGTTTTTTGGCTCAAGGAAAGTCGGTACTGGTAACTTCGAAAACAGGAAAAGCTCTGCAGGTGATTCGTGAAAAACTTCCTGCGGAAATCAGGGATCTTGTCATGACCCAAATTCCTCATGCACAGGGCGGAGCTGATATTAAGAGTGTTGTGAATAGTATAAGCAAAAATCTTAACGACACGAAAAAATTTACGACAAGTCGTATAGAAGAGATAGAGGAAGAACTATCTTCTCTAAGAGAGAAGAAACAAAAGGTTTATAATAAAGTTAAACGAGGAGTCCCGGAAAATGTGCCTACGGAGTTAACCGTTGAGAGCGGCCAAACATTTTCTATCGAAGGGGCTATTCAAGAATTGGAGACGGCGAAAGAACAGGAAGAGGATTGGATTCCTGATGATATTTCTTTTAGGGAAAATTTGAATTTTACGGAAAAAGAGGTATTCCGAGTGTTCGAATTATATAAGAAGCTTACCGAAGAAGAAAGAAATAACATATACTTCTGGGTCCCGGCGCTCGAGGATCTGCCTTCACTAACAGAGGTGAACGAAGTGATTGAAGAATATAATACGTATAAGGATAGAGCTTTTAAGTGGCAGAATGCTTTTCAACAAATGGATCCCATAGAGGCCTATGAAGAAGAGTTGGGTGATAAGGAACGAGTATCTCAAAATAGTGAGGATTTTATTGGTACGCTTCGGGAAATGCATGCGTTCTTATCCGACGTACAGGGTAATTCTACGAAGCGTAGGTTATTTGATGTAATTTCTAAAAGCGAACAGGAATACAAAAAATGGAAAAATACTATTTTCCCCTCAGTGGAGCAATATTTAGCAAATCTTAGAGAATATGAAAATCAGTTATTGGGGATTCAAAATAAGATCGAATATGATTCATCTCTCAATGTAGATCAGGTGTTAAAAGGATTTAAAGAAATTCGGGATAAGTTAGAAGACAAAGATGAGTTAAGTCGTTGGGATAAGTTTACGCTTTCAAAAAATACGAAAGAGATTTTAAAGACAGCTTTATTTAACGGACAAAATCCCACTGATGTCTCAACCTTAGAAGTTTTGGAAACGTATTTTTCCCAAGAAAAAGAGAGAAACGATTTGCAGCAGTTGTGGAAAGAAGCGTTTCAAAGTGTAGGTATAGAGCTCGAAGAGAGAAAGGAGTTCAGTCGTCCTGAGTTTGAGGAAGAAGTGAAGGAATTCCGAAAACTTATAGATTACAAGGAAAATTATCAGGATATCAGTCGTATTTTAGAAAACTATACTCACTTTACCGGTGCAGATATTAAAAATATTGAAGATGTGGAAGAACTTCTTAGGCTATTAGATGAATATCAAGCGTATACTAAGTATTCTAAAAATATTGAGATTTTAGAAAAATGGAAGGGACAACTACAAGGAGAGAATAGCCATGAATTGGTTTATAAAATAATTTCGGCTTTAGATAGATTAGATGGTGAAGAGTATGAAAAGCTTTACAACGAATTTTCAAGTTTACTTCAAAAATATCAAGAAGCAGAGGAATTAAACAACTTAGTCCAGAAGATTGAAGAAAAAGCTCCTAAGCTCGTAGGATTTTTAAAGGTGCGTGCTAATGAACAAGAACATTTGGGAGTTTCGAGTTCTCTTTTACGAGCATGGGATTTAGCTCAATTAAAGAATTGGATCGAGCATGTTTTTTCAGATGATGAATTAAGAAAACTCGAAAAAGAATTAGAAAATTTACGTGACCGGGAAAAAGAACAAGAAAAGCAATTGGTTATTGTTTCTGCTTGGAATCGTCTAAAAAATCAGGTTACGAAAGAACAAGAAGAGGCATTGGAAGCGTATGCGTTAAGTATGAAGAACCTTGGGAAAGGCACCGGTAAACATGCTCCAAAGCACCGGAGGGAGGCTAACGAGGCCTTAAAAACCGCTAAAGATGCAGTGCCCATTTGGATTATGCCTCTTGATCAAGTACTTCATATGTTTAACACTCCTCAGGCTGGAATGTTTGATGTAGTTATATTCGATGAATCCAGCCAAATAGATGTGAGAGGATTAAATATAGCCTATCTTGGTAAACAACAAATTGCAGTTGGAGATCCGGAACAGATTAGTCCCCAATCTTTTACTCGAGAAGAATCAATAGACATGTTGATAGAAAAACATCTTAAGAGAACAATTCCGAATTCTGGACATTTTTCGGTGACTTCTAGCTTTTTTGATATAGTCAGTCTTAAGCTGTCTGACAAGATTATGCTTACCGAACACTTTCGGTCAGTTAGAGAAATCATTGGATTTAGTAATCGTCATTTTTATAATGAAAACCTTCAAGTTTTGCGAAGTCCCGACTTCAAATATCCGCTTAAACCCGCATTGGAATCTATCTATGTTTCAAGTGGTTATATGAACGCAAACAATAAAGTGAACGAGCCTGAAGCACAAGCTCTGGTGAACAAATTGTCTGAAATGGTGAATGACCAGACATATTGGTATCGAGATGCCGGTGGTGATGGAGAAAAACGAGACACTACTTTTGGAATAGTTACCTTATTGGGACAAGATCAAGGAAAATATATTCTTGAGCTTTTGCGGGAAAAAATTTCAGACGAAGAGATTGAAAGAAGAAACATAGTAGTAGGAGATCCGTATGCGTTCCAGGGTGATGAACGTGATGTAATACTTTTATCGATGGTTCAAGCTCCCGATATAAATAGTAATCGTCAATTTGTACATCCACTTTCTGATCAGAAAGGAAATAGACAACGTATAAATGTAGCGATGTCTCGGGCGAGAGATAAAATGATTCTTTTCCATTCCGTGGAGAGGAAAGAACTTAATGGAGATAGTGATTGGCGTGCGACGGTGTTGGATTGGTTCTTGAATTATGATGAAGAAAAGCGAAAGGAGGGAGAACAGGTGCTGGAAGAAGAATATAAGCGTGGAGTGGCTTCTTCTTTCTCACTAGAAGTAGGAAAGAAGATTATAGAAAAAGGGTATAAAGTTATTCCGGAATATGAGGTAGGGGGATATCGAATTGATTTAGTAGTAGAGGGTGAGGAAGCTCGATTGGGTGTGGAGTGTGATGGAGATCAATACCATGGTCCCAATAAATGGGAAGATGATTTAGATAGGGAAGCGGTTTTGAAACGAGCAGGATGGGATATTTGGCGTGTAAAGGGAAGTTCGTACTATAAGAATCCCGATGAAGCTCTTTCTAATCTTTGGCAAAAACTTGGTGAAATGGGGATTAAACCGGTCATGTAGATGACAGACAATGGTTGCTGTAATCTTAAGTAGTTTTTTATTTGCTTTTTTATATGTATTCGTGTAAGATGGGGCGCAATTGATTGTGTGAAATGTATGACCGACGAAGAACGGATATATCGGCATTTGTGGAATTTCATTCCGAAGATGGGCCCCAAAACCATAGAAACACTGGAGCAGAACAGCGGGTCCTTGAGTTACGCGTGGCAGAACGCCACGCCGCGGTTGCTGGCGGAGTGGCTCACCGAGAACAAAGCGGAGAACATGTATCCGTATCTTCAGCAGATGCGCGACGCCACCGGTCCCGAAGCGGAGCAGAGACGTTTGGACGCGTTGGGTATTTACCTGGTTGCGCCGGAAGATGAGGCGTATCCGCCGTTGCTCGCCGAAATTCATGCGCCCCCGCATGTGTTGTATGTGCGAGGAGACGTGAACGCTCTCACGAACGGCCTGGCCATCGTGGGCACCCGAAAAGCTTCTCAGTACGGCAAACGCATGACCAAACGTTTGAGCTCGGATTTGGTTGCTCACGGCTATACGATTATCAGTGGCCTGGCGTTGGGTATTGACGGTGCCGCCCATGAAGGAGCCTTGGAAGCGGACGGGCTAACCGTGGCGGTCTTGGGCGGCGGTGTGGATGACGAGACAATCACGCCACGGCGGCATGTCTCTCTAGCACGTCGCATTATTGAGAGTGGGGGAGCGGTGGTCAGTGAATATCCGCCGCAAACGGCACCGCGTACCACCTCGTTTCCGCAACGGAATCGGATTATTAACGGATTGAGTCACGGCGTTTTGGTTACCGAAGGATCCCCCAAGAGCGGGGCGTTGATTACCACGCGGTGTGCCACCGACGAGAATCGGGATGTCTTCGCCGTGCCGGGCCCGGTGGATCAGGAAGGCTCGCGCGGGTGCAATCAGCTTATCAAAGAGGGAGCCAAACTCGTCGAAACGGTGGAGGACATCACCGAAGAACTGGGCGGTATTTCCTTCCAAACGCCGGAAGGACAGACCCGCACCGATCGGACGCTCCCCGAGATGACCGCCACCGAACAGGCAATCTATGAGACCTTACAGACCGAGCCGTTACCGCA
>JAHEOE010000127.1 GCA_018609785.1 Minisyncoccota bacterium
ATTTTGTCCTTCGCGCTAAGTTGGCTTGGCGGCGTAGAGGAGCCAATCCGCATAAGCCAAAGCGGGAAGTCCCCACCGCCGATGCTTCCATACGCAATCCAGTTTTCGGAGGGCTCTAGGCGCTGCGTGGTAGCGATTCCTACGTTCGATTCCCAGTCTGAGATAACAGTATCCAACTCTCCCGCCCAAAAGTTTCCGGTAAAGCCTCCCATGAAATAACGGCCTTTTTGATAACAAGCCGCTTCTGGATTGAGCTGGTCGTCAACGTAAACTGCATTGTTACTATCTCCCGGATAAGTAGCTTCAGGAGCTACGTTAAAGACAACACAATTGCCCTTAACCGCATACCAACTATTCTGAGCCTGCGCCACTTGCCGCTGGTTTCCTCCAAGGGGAATACCCAGCGAGGTTGAAGTATTACGCGCATCCAGTGTGTCCTGATTGGTAAGGCTCCAAGGAACACTCTCTGTGATCTTGTCAACAGCAGTTTCTTGGAGAAGATAAAGCGAGTCCGTCGCTTCAACTAGCTGAGGATAAGGCCAATCTGTTGGGACTCCACCATCAAACGGATCTCGCAGAAAGCTATAAGGTTGAAGCCCCTCCTGTTCAGGCCGAAGGTTAAGCAGATCAACCGCATGGGTAGAGCCAAAGCCGAGCTCCTTAGGCTGGAGTCCTCGGCTTAGGTCCTCTCTACTAAGGCGTTGGGTGAACTCACGCATGAGTTGTTTCAATTGTCACAACACTTTCCACAAGTCCCACTGCTTCCTCCTCGTCGCTTTTCAACTTCACGGAAATAACATCCCCTTTTTCCAACGAAAGATCAACTCCGAAGTCTCGAAGCTCCATTTGTTTGGAAAGATTCTCAACCGTAGTCCTCATTTCCGACTTACCCCTTTGGAGCCTAAGCCGCAAGAAGTAGTGAGACTCCACGTTGCCTTTTAGCTGGATAACTATCTTCTCCAACTTCCCGCTTTGAGAAATCTGAGCCACCCCAATTTCGTCTCCGGGAAGAGGCTCCTTCGTCCGCTGCGTAAAGGGAACAGTTTTCTTTTCAGGCTCATCAGGCCGATGCGCTTCTTGCCACTCACGCACCAAACCTTCCTTCCTCGCTTCACGGAACGACATATCCAGAAGCTCTTCCTCACCAGGCATTATTCATTTGGCCCTTGTTGAAGGAATCCTCTTGAACCAAGTTCGAGTCAATCTGCTGGACCCGCTTCTGAATTTGCCGCTCGAACTCCTGAACGCCTTGTCGGTTCCGGTGATCAATTTCAATAGCCCGACGTGCGGCTAAAACTAACACTTCGGGATATTGAAGGCTCCACCACGATTCATCGCTATCTTGCTCTAGCGGAGTAGAGAAATACGCAGTTGTGATTACCAGCGTATATTCCTTATCCGCCCGAGGATGAAAAACGATAAGCCGTTCCGATAGCTCCGTAGCGGAGGCAGATCCGTCACGGTGAATCCCTAGCGCATAGCGCGTAGGCTTATCCTGTTCCGCCTGATTCTGGAGATACGTTAAGTCCCCAAAGCGGTTGTAGAACTCTCTCAGCGGAACGCGATCAAGAAAACTAGGCTGCTCGCCGCTTTCTTGAAGCCGAACAGTCTCAATCGCCCGAATGTTTGGAAAAGAAACCGACGCGTCCCCCACCGAGGTAGTTTTTTCTACCTCAGCGAGGGACTTAGGCGTTGGCAGTTCATCGTCTAAAAACCTCTGCCCCGCTTGAATATACCAATCCGCTCCATCGTCGGCGTAGTTCGTAGTGTCAACTACGAGATCAGTACGCCCCGTTGCAATAATGAGCCGCTCGCGTATTTCTACGAGAGTCATTATTCATCCTCACGGTCAGGAGCAGGCGCGGACTGAGAACCCGTTTCCTGCGTAGGCCGACCGCTCTGCGGAGGAGCAGGATGAGTGAAAGATCCGCTATCGCTGTCAGGCGCGTTCGGACTTCCACCCGGTTTGTTCCCTTCCTCCTCGCGATGAGAGCGGTTGACGCTTTGATTGCTAGTTCCAGGCATAATGGTTTAGCTAGTTCGTGAGATTAGTTATCGACACCAACACTGCCAAGAAGTCCCATCGTGTTGAGGTGGCCGTATTCCAGCCCGATCTCTGTCAGGAACTCCTCCTCGTCCCGGTCACGGGAGTCGTTGGTGGTCTGATCCTCCGAGGGATCAGTTTTGTAGATGGTATCCTGAACGTGCCGCATACGCAGCCGACGCGGTTCGAGGACAATCATCTGATTCCTCCACGCCGGGGAACGGGACATCAGAGGATGCGTTTTCAGCATCACAGTGCCAAAGGGCGTGAGCCAACGCTTGAGGCTCATCCCGAATGTGGTCTGAGTCTCGTCAATGTTGTAGGTCCCAAGCTCCTCAGCGAGGTCGTTAAGACCTTTCAGCGCACCCGAGCCACACAGTACCATCTTTTCACCTGTGCCGTAGCGGAAAAGGATCTCCAGCCGCTCGTTCAGCCAGTCCTTCCCATCAGCGAGCCACGTTCCGGTATAGTTCCCGTTGCCCTGGAAGTCATCGATGTTCTGCGCCGGACCCTCTTTCTCCAGAGCGGTAACGATTCCCCGAGTGTAACGCTTCGGCTCGTCGCCGGAGGTATCAACGCCTTTCTCGCCCCAAATGAACGCCTTCTCCATCTCGACGCTATGGAGGTCAAGCGCCTCAGCCTTCATTTCCTCCTTCCGCCGCGCAGCGTCTCCGGTAGAGCGGAAGCGAGTCTGCTTCGTCGTCCGCGTGATTTTCAGCGGAGTGCGGAAGATCTGAGTGTAGTTATCTCCCTCCGATTCGTCGTAGCTAATGGCTTCCGGCATATTCGCGCCTTCAGCGTGCGCCGAGCCAATCTGCTCGACCCAGAGGTCACTTTCACCATCGTTGATGGGATACGTTCCATCCTCATCTTCCAGAAGCTCGACCTCGAGGTAGTAGTCACTGTTCCCGTCCTGGCCCTTCGAGATAACCTCCGCTCGAGTGTTGTACCGATAGTCTCCCTTCTGCGTGAGCAGAACGGTAAAGCCAACACGGAACTCCTCCTGCACCGCCTGATCAACGGTGATGTAGAACGTCGACCCGCTGTTCTGAGCAGAGGTCTTGGCGTTGGAGCTAACGGGCAGAGCCGTACCAACGTTATTGATGTTCCCCGCCTGCTCAGGGAATTTCTTGAGGAACCAGTGGTAGTGCGGGTCGAAGGTTCTCTCCAGATCCATCATGGACGAAAGCGCTGTGAGAGGCGCACGGCCATTTGGATAGAGATACATAATCATCTCCCGCCAATCTTCAGGACGTGTGTTAGCGCCCCAATCTAGTGTGTCGCGCAGTCCAAGAAAAGGCATTTTCTTAGTTAATTATTCGGAGTCTGAGTGAAAGAGGTAGAAAACTTGCACCTTCTTAGCTTCTTCGCCTACGTTTGCGATATTCACCCCGTCGTTTTCGGCCAGATCGCCAACCTCAACGCCAGAAACATCTCCCGTTACCGAGACCGCCGAGCCGTCCCGGTTTGTAGAGAGGATTTCTCCATCTTCCTGGGTCGAGACAAACACCATACCGGAAGTATTCTCCGGCAGCGTGAGAGCCTTTCCACGCTCTACGCTAGCCTCTCGCGTGAAAAGTTCGAGCCCATCACCATTTCCCTCGAACTCAACGTCGTTCTCGAAAGTTGTCGAGTCTCCAAAGACGTTGATTCCGTAAATTGCTAGAGCGTTTCTCGTAGCCATGACGATCTAGCCCATTACTGAAAGCATTTTGTCGAGTTCGTCCTGTTCCTCCTCTGTTTCAGGCTGAGGCCGAGAGCCATTTCCTCCGCGTTGGTCGGGAGTAAAGGCCGGATTTTCCTGTGCCTCATTGTCAGCTTCCTGAGCCTGCTGTTCAATATCAAGCTCCCGACGCGCCATTTCAGCGGCGTTGTCGAACACTTCCTCAAGCGAGGCGTCCGGGTTTTCGCTGTTGTATTGGTTCGCTTTCTTCGCAACTACCTCGCGATGCTCTTCCAGTTCGGGATTATCATTCCAAAAACTCCGAACCGTCATGCGCTGATCAACGCGCTTCGCGGCCTCTTTCTGAACCAGTTGAGGAAGTTGCTCGAAAACCTTTTCTTGAGTAAGCGCACTTACCTTCTCACCAAAGCTCCGAAGGAACTCGTTGAAGCTCTCTGGATCGGAAACAATTTCAGCGTGAACGTCTGGGTCTTCAACAAACTCCTCCTCCGAGAGATCTAGGATCGAGGCTTCTTCGCCTTTTTCCTCTCCGCTTTCTTCACTTTCTTCCTCTTCCGAGCTTTCTTCCTCTCCTCCCTCTAGCTTGGATTCAAGCTCCTCGATCTTCTCCTGAAGCTGCTGAACTTCTTCCGGGGTTTCTTCTCCTTCTTCGTTGGCTTCAACTGCCTCGCCTTCACGCTGTTCCCCCGACTTTGATTCTTCAGTTTGGTCAGGAGTTTCCTCCTGCGGAGTTTCCTCCCTTGGCGCTTCTGTGGACTCAGGCTCAAAGTTCCCGAGCTGCTGAACCATTTTGTCAACTTCCGACTCAGGCGCTTCGGTAGTGGTGGTTTCGGATTCTTCTGTGTTCTCAGCCATGACTATCGGTTTTCGTTTTGCTGTTGGAGATACTGGATTAGGATATCAGGCAGATCCTTAACTGCTCTCCAGCCTTGGATCTCGCCTTGGATTCTGCGAATGTTCTTTTCTTCCTCTGCTCTGATGAGCGAGTCAGTTAACCGTTCAAGCCTCTCTTCGATCAGTTGTTCTATGTCATCCCAAACGTGTGTTTCCAGCACGTTCTTGACCTCATTCGGAGAGCTTTTTAGCTCCGCGTCGTCGGGATGGCGACCGAAGGCATATTGTTGCGAATCTTGGTTGGAAAAGTCAAGGTTAAGTCCCTGAGCCATTTTGCTGTGTATCCATTGGTTGAAGATTACCGCGTTCTCTTTCCCTCGCCACCTCTTCATCAGGCCTCACTTCTGGCCGCTGAGTTCTCTGGACGAAGTTATCGATGTTCTTAGCGCCCATTTGGCGGGCGATGTGTTTGAACATCTTTACCATATCAAACTGCTTAGCAAGTTGCGGATTCTGCGCTACGACTTGGTAAAGGTTCGTCCAAGTTTCCACATCCTCTGAGCCCGGAACAGAGGGATCAGTTGCGGTTATGTCGAAGGGGATTACAATATCCTCAGGCTCAACCTTTACCTTCCCGCCTTGGACCTCTTGTGAAAAGCCCTTTCCGCTCTGTTGATTCTGCTCGCCTTGGATCTTCACCCACGTTTCTCTGCTCATCAGCTGCTGAGTTTGATAAGCCAACAGTTTTCCAAGAGGCTGATGTGCTTGGTAGCCAATGATCCGTGCCGCTTTCTCCATTCTGGAAAGAACGCTTTGACGCGCTCCCTGAGAAGCCGCCGCGCTGATCCTTGGCCCTTCGTTCTGCACAACTCCCTTTGCCATATCCGTAGCGCCCGTTGACTGCTCCATTACGTTGAGGAGATAGCTTCCCTCCTCGATGTGGCCCTTTGTAACATCCGCTACGTCAAGCTGCTGGATTCCTTCATCAATCCTCCCCTGCCCCCACGCCATTCGGCGCATCCTGATCAGCTTTCCAGGCTTCGGATCTTTCACGTCGTGGATATTCACCAGCTTCGGGTCCACGATGAACATATCGTTAATAGCTTTCCGAATGTTCATCAAGTGGCTTGAGTAGAGGAAATCAATGATCTGCTGCATATCCTGTACGATTTCCATCCGCGACGGCGGGGCGATGGAATGGCCGTCGTAGTCTGGAGAAGCTACTACAACGGGGAATTTGTTGTGGTCAAGGTTTAGTGGCCTCGCAGCGATAATCACGCTATCTCCCGCCACACCAAACTGCCACTTTTCAGGCTCTTGAGAAGAACCCAAGTTCCACTCCGATGGAATGAGGTCTACGTACATCCAGATCTCATCTACTGGATTGTTATAGGCGTTGTCGGGCTGATCCCGCACATTCCGCCTACGTTGGCCCTCTGAGGCGTCGTTCATAATCAGCGCGGAGCGAGCGTCGTCCATCGCCTTCCGCACATAACGCCCGTTGAAGAACTCCTCCCGATCCCGTTCCCGGCGCAGAAGCTCCATTTCATTTGTGCGAGAGATCCAGCCCACAAACTCGCTTTTTTGAACTTCGTGAACCGGGACGTTGGGATCGGGAAGATATCTGTATGGGTCGATGTTTTCCAGTTCGTGTCCCTCGTACATCATCTGTCGCCGCGACGTTCTGCGACGTTCTCTAACGTTAAAGGTTTGGTTTATAGCGTCAAGGATTCCAAATTCCTCCACTTCGGTCGAAGCGCCATATTCCCGCGTCCACTTCGGCGCGATAACTCCCATGTTGTAGCTAAACGCATCGCGCCACATTGTGTGGAGTTTTAGGCCAAACTCTTTCTTCTTCGACTGCTGCGCGATGATCTGTTCGAGCATAAACGCCTTGTGCGCATCCTCTGGCCCTACCTCGTCGTATTGGAAGATTGTTCCCTCCAAGAACGCCGTTGTCATGTAGGTAAGGAGGGTCTCTAGGTTGGCGTAGGAGAAGGGAAGGACTACTTTTGGCATCTCGCCAATTTCGCTATCCTCCTCAGAGTCTCGCTTGAAGTCAGGAGGAACATGGCCCTTTAGTGATCTGTCAACCTCACGCCAATCGTCGTGACGATCTTGCATCGAGCGGTGAGACATATCCGCTCTATTGTATATCATAGAAAGCAGGTCTTGGTGCTGCTCAGACCCAGGCTCTAAGTTGAGGCTGCGGGGATAGTCGTAGCTTTCCTCAACTTGGCTGAAGTTGTGCCGTGCCGGAGATGCTGGTGATTCGCCTCTTACAGAATGTGGCATTAGAGGGCTCTCCAGTTTTCAATAGGCTGCTCGTAAAGGTTTGAGTCTTCTAGTTGCCGATACTCAGCTTCTACGTCGGAGCGTGTTTCGTTGAACTCGTCAATGTCGAGAGGGACCATGTAGCGTTCTCCCTTTTCCAGAACTTGTGGAACATATCCCGCCGCGTCCATCACGTCCCATTTATCCGGCCTCGGGAATTGCAAGAGCTGACGCTCCAGCTCCTCACACTCGTTCTTGTTATGCCAAACCAGATCGTTGTTATAGAAACTCTCCATCTGGCCCACCCGCTCTTCCTTCCCGCTTTGTTTCTCGCCTCTCCGCGCCGTTAGCTCTATTACCTGATAGGGCAAGTTGCGGCGATTTATCTCATTCCTGAGCGGAAACGTCGCAAACTCTTTCAACCCAGTGTCCTCTATCGCTATCATCGTGGCGTTTATATCCTGCGCCGTAACGATTGCGTTGTTGATCATTTCATCAACACGCATCTGGCCGTGCTTAACGCGGCGATAATAGATCGAGTTCTCGCGCAGATCAACACTCACGCCAATTATAGCGTCCTCCGCTCCTCCGGTAGAGGATTTGGAGGGATCGATGATTATAAAGGAATCAATCAACTGGTTGGCGTTTAGCTCCTGTTCCGTTAACTCATCGTTGTAGTATTGGAAATCCTCTTCGCTGAATTTCTTCCTTGCGGTAGATATTGCTTGGTTCAGATACTCCCTCGCTGCTTCATCCTCCGCTCCGTCCTGTTCATATTGGCTGAATAACTCGCGACAATCTTCGTCGCTCATCCAGCTTGGCGCGTTTGAGCTAAACCCCTCCTCCCACAGCCTCAGCTTTTTGCTTTCCCACTGAGGAGAGTCAAGAAGATGCACTAGCAAAGCGTCCTCGTGCAGAACCGTTCCGATGAATAGAACCTCCCAACTTGGCGACGGTTTATCAACCGCGCCCATTACATCGCTAAACCACCACGTCCGCAACTTCTCGCGCTGATCGGGCGAAAGCACCTTTTCGGGATCTTCGATATCATCGCCGCAGATGTAGTCAGGTCGGGAGTTCTCAAACAGCTTTCCCCTAATCTGCTGCCCTGCGCCTCTCGGCATTATACACACATCGTGAGGCGGATCTCCGGGAATCCGCATTACCCACCGCTCCTTTGACCACTGCTTTGTTTTGATGTCTCCAAACATCTTCTCCACCATCGGAGATCGCTCTAGTAGCTTTTTTAGATTTTCCGTTTGTTCGATTGCTGAGGAAGCGGTAGCGGATATTATAACTATGAAATTAGCCTCAGCGTAAACCGCCTTCTTCGCGGGGCGAAGAAAAGAAGCAATTGAGGTCTTGCCAATTCCTCGTGGAGCGGCAAGCGCCTTTTTCTGCGATGGAGAGTTCAGAACCTCGAAGATCTCAGAGTGGATCGGATCGAACGGACGCCCGAAGCGCTCCGGGAAAAACACCTTTCCGAAAAGCGCGTCGTTCTGATAGCAGCGAGTTAGAACCTCCGTGATATCACTGCTTTCTCTAAGTGTTTCAACGTCCGCTTCTGAGATCATTATACCTTCTTAAAGTTGGGAACAAAAGCTGCTCCGCGCGAATTATCCGGCGCTTCAACTCCAAGAGCTCCCTCTACACCTCCTCCCTCTATAAATTTCCTATACTGAGATCTCACAATAGGAGTAACCAACCTTTCTCCAGACGGAACGGTAAAGCCGAATCTATCAATCTCAACCTTTGTAGAAACAATCTCTTGCGCCGAGCCCTCTCCTAACGTAACAGTTCCTCCTCCTGCATCCCATACCAAGAGAAAAACAATCGTCCACTCCGGCACGTTTGGATCTTTTTCGTCCAAGTAAAGGAAATTCTCCGGCCCTGCTACGTTACTATTATCCAGACTCGTTCCGGGCGTGTTAGTGACCTTTCCGTTAAGTGGCAGCTTTTCGGGATATATGTCAGCCATCTTCAAATCCTACGTATATCAGATCTAGCAGAGGCAAGTCTCCTCCCGTTAGTTCAGCAACAGGTGGAGATTGATTGAAGTCAATAACGTGCTTCGACAGATCCTGTTCTAGAACGATAAATCCATCGTCGGAAGAGTCAACGATACTATCGCCCGCGATTATCATGTCAGGGAAAAACTGCTCTCCGACCAAATCGAACCCGCTGCTGAACTTTGTATAATTCGCCGCATCTGCCAAGGAGCCAGACTCGTTCTTAACAATCAGCAAACACGTTGTTCTGGAGGGGACCTCGAGGAAAGTTGGATCTTCTGCCGTTGTATGAGCTAGAACCTGGCCCTCGTTAGGCAGAATGGTAGGAGAAAGTGTAAGAGCCATTAGTTCAGAATCTTCTTGAGAACATCTTCGCTAAGGTCAACCCCTTCTCGCACGATCTCAAACACCTCTTCTGTAGAGAGGTCTCCGATTTCTTCATCCACTTTTTCAATCCCCTCCA
>JAHEOE010000128.1 GCA_018609785.1 Minisyncoccota bacterium
CTCGAGATAAATCGCTCCTCCGGGATTGGAGTAGTGAAACGTCTCGGTTGATGGATCAGCTCGATGAGATTAACGCTCAGGTTAACGAGTTGAATCAAAAGATGACAAGCGGGGAAATTTCTCAAGAAGAGACTAGCCGTGTTGTTCAACAAATATCGCGACTTCAAGATGACAGAGCTCAGATAAAGCGTAAGCTCACCGATATCTTCGATACTGATGATATGAGGGAGGCTACGTTTCAGGCGTACAGGAATGTGGCTGGGGAAATTGAGGCTCGCACTGCGGCTGAACGAAATGCAGCGAGAGCTAGAATAAAGCGTACAGGAGATGCGTCTTCTGCGCTTGAGGCAGAGCGTGAGATGATTGGACCTAAGGAGAGTCTTGAGGAAGAAACTCAGGAGGGAGATTTTGTTGTCACTCGCTTCTACGACAACCCGGTGAGGGAGCAGATTAACAGAGAAGGCTCAACGGCATTTTTCCAAGGAGGAAATGAACGCGCAAAAGGAGCGTTCGAGCAAACGCGGGATGGGAGGATGTTGATTCGTCTCTTCGAGACTGCGGACGAGACGACTATTGTGCATGAAATGATGCACCTTTTCCGGCGTCAAATGGGGCCAAGGCAGGACGCTAAGGTCAAGAACGCGCTTGAGATTGACGAATGGACGAGGGAAAATGAAGAGAAGTTTGCGCGTGCGTTTGAGCGTTTTCTTTCAGAGGGAGGAAGAGAAAGCCAGAGTGGAGCGCTCCAAGACGTGTTCGAGGAATACGCGGAATGGATGGAGGATGTTTATGGCAGCATCTCGGGATCTCCTGTTGATGTGGAAATCAACGATAGCGTGAGGGACTTCTTTGATTCCCTCTTCGAGCGCCGGGTGGAAACTGAGGGGCAGAGAGGGCTTTTGCAAAAGGTGGCTGATTATTTCAGCATCGATCAACGCTTTGCACGAATTGGTGGTGAGGAAACTGGGCGGCTTGTGAAAGCACACGAGACGTTTAAGGAAATGAAGGTCAACAGAGGCCGGATGCTCTGGCGGGAGCTTTCCCGGATCACCGGAGGGGATCAAGAGGCGCTCACCGAAGCGGTGTTTGCGGCTGAGGACGATAGTGTTTACCAGAACGCAAGCGAAGAGGTACAAGCTGCGGCGGATCGGATGAGGGAATACTTTGATCAGGCGCAGGACGAATATCGGCAATATGGAAGAGTCAACAAGGGCTTCCACCAGAGGCTTCAAGACGAGCTTCAGCAGCGGATTGAGCGTCTGAGAGATCAAGACGAGTTAACGGAGGAAATTCAGGAAAAGATTAACGATCTGCAAGAACAACTTAACGAGGTCGAGGAACTGAACTTCGTCCACATCCCAACCGCCGCGTGGTTCAGGCCGATGGCAAAGAACACTCCTGCTGCGGCTCAGAAAGTCCTGAGTATCATGGCCGACCGCCAGCGGGAAACTCTGAGTATTCAGGACCTTGTTGAGGATGAAGCTGTTCCGCTTTCACGGGAAGATGTGAGTCCTCAGGAAATTATCCTTTCTTACTCCCGCCAACTTGGGAACGATATATCGCTTCTCCGAATCCGCGAAGCAGCGAAGCGTGAGGGTTTTGCGGTTAAGGGAGATCATGATAAGCTATCCAGTCCACCAAGTGAGGCAAGCGTTTTTGCCGAACACAGCGTCAATACTCCGCTCAAGGCGTGGCTTCAAGAAATGACTGCGCCGCGTTATCGGAGCAGCTTGAAGGATTGGATTAACCTCTCCAAAATGTTCGCGTTCTGGAATCCGCTTTTCCTGCCGATGTATGACGTCATGCAGGGCGTGATTCGCGGCACGATTGGGCCGAAGCAAGCGGCGGGAGGTGTTCTTGATATCCTTAGCGGAGGAAGCTATAATGGGATTATCAAGAAGGGGATTATGGATGTGCTAGATCAAAGAGATCAGTTCTGGGAGGCAGATCGCCACGGACTTTCCTCGAAGCCTTTCAGCTCTCCTCTTGCACAGAGTCAGCGGGAATACAGCGAAGCATATTTGCAAGGAAAGTATGACGTGGGTGGAAAGAGCTTTGTTGGAGGCGCGGTGGGGCGGCTTATGGCCTCTATTGACTATATCTGGAACGGAACGAGGATGCAGAAGCAGGCGAGGAGGCAGAGTGGAAGTGATCCCGTTGAGTCCGCTAGTCGGAATTTGTTAGACGAAGTGACTGGCTATCGCGTTACCGACGTTCCAGCGCGAAGCCTCAACGCGCTTTATCAGCTTTCGTGGGACAGTTCGTGGTTCCTTGACCGCGCGATTCGGCAGATTTCTTATCGCTACCTCAGAGAAGAGGAGGGACTTAGCTCAGAGGAGGCGGCGGAGCAGGCAGCGCGGGCTCACGGGGATTATGCCTCAGTTCCTCAGAGCACTAGGGATAAGCTGAACACCATCTTCTTCACTCCCACGTTCAAGATCGCGATGGGGAAGTTGTTCGGAGACTCGATGCGCGGGATTGGAGAGGTGGTAACGGGGAAGGAGCAGAAAAGCTCGCGCCAGCTTGCAGGTGTTTCGGTTAGAGCTATTGGGCTCATGACGGCGTTTGATGGCCTCATGCTTTCTCTTGGCTTCGAGCGGCAAGAGTTTGGCCGAAGCTACTGTCGCCCAACTGATCACACCAGAGCGCCTCGGGAAGTTTGCTTGAGCTGGAGCACGCCGTTTAACTTGTTCTCCAAATACACCGCGAGGGTGTGGGACTCGTTCAATGATCCCGGAAACTTCAACCCGGCGATGGCTCTTTTTAACAAAAACAGGTGGGAAATCACGCCGCTTTGGAGATCATTTATTGAGATAGGCCAGAACCAGGGCTCGGACGGACAGCCTGTTTATAATGAACTTGATCCTCCAGAGATAAAGGCGCTTAAGAGCCTCAGATACTGGGGCCGGGAAACTGTGGCGATGCTCGGCCAGTTTAGCGAGAAGCAACCTGGAGAAAGAGGTCAAGAGGTCTTGGCACAGGAAATTGGCAGAGCGCCTCAGGAAATCCTTAACCTCTTCACCTTTCCCTACGTAACGCAGCGTAAAGAGCAGCAGAAAGTCCAATCGCTGCAGAGGCTGATGAACGTCTTTAACCAAGAAGTGGGGATGCAACGTATCCAGCAAATGTTGCTGAGGGGTGCCTCCGATGAAGAAATTGAAGAGTTTGTTCAGTCAAGGGATCAAAGGATGGAAGAAGCGTTCGAGCGTATGGACGAAATTATTTCCTCGATGGCCTCGGAGAAGAACTCTGGAGCTACCGACCCCGCGCCCGACAGTTCTCAGTTGAGAGAAATGGATACAGGAATTAGGCTTGGTCAGTAAAGCCTACCTCCTGTGTTATCATTTCCTTCTGCGCTCGGTCGAGGAACTCCTTTGGCGTTTCTTTGTCTTTCTTTGGCCTCTGGACTATGTCTTGGAGACGCAGGAGGATGAAATCCTCTAACTCTCCCGGAGGTCCTTTTATCGCTCGGCATAGTTCTGTGTGGACGATGTGGCTGTCCAAGAACTTGTGCAGAACGTGGGCGACGGATACTGCCTCTTCATATCCACTTGCGGGAACGGCGGCGATGAAGTTTTGCCATCCAAAGGTTTGTATCCAGTCCTCAGCTCTTTCGTGAATGATGAACCTCACACCCGGCACGTCCGGGGCGAGGAAGAAAAGCGTCCAGAACATTTTACTCTGCATCTTTTTCTAATTGTTCTTCTTCAACGATAGCGTACATGATGTGTCCGTTCTTCTGATATTGCTTCACGCGATTCATCCCGCGTAGTGTTCGGACAACGTCTAGAAGGTGGCTTCGGTCTTCTACGTCCTTGTAGAAGCGGTTTAGGAGCTTCGTCTTTGTTACTTCTTTCCTCTCTGTTATAAACTTCGCGATGTTGGAAAGAATCTCGGCGTTAGAACTGGCTCCGACTCCGCTAAAGACCTTCGGCATCGGGCGCTCTACGCGCTCTAGGATGTCCTTTACGCGCTCTAGGTTTTCGGGCATTAGCGATAGTTGGTGCTCGCCTCCTTCGGAAAGGGAAACTATCATGCAGAGTTTCAGGGCGTGAGCCCTCCGGCGATTTATGTAAGGGTCTAGGTTTGGCTCCTCGAAGAGTTCTTTCTTCTCCTGTTCGTAAACCCAGTCTTTCCACGCGGAAAGAAACTCTTTAGTGTAACCAAACTCCCCGCTTTGTTGGTGGATTAGTTCAAGGTCGTGAACTAACTTTGGCTTGAGCGCCTCTTCCTCTTCGGAAAGAAAAGGGAGTGGGTTTACTTTGCCCTTCTTAGAACTGTACACAAACAGTATCCGCCCCGTTAAGCCGCCTCCAATAGCTGTTTCCGGTAGGTAGGCTTTTACAAGCTCCGGCGTCATAGCGCCTAGGAGGTTTACCCAAACGCCCGACAGTTGGCTGTCACCTTGAGTTTTCGTCTCTCGGCTCCAGTGATCTTGGCAATCGTGCCAATCGGTTAGCCACATTATCAAGTCAGGATCGTTATGCTTAAACAGAACAGCTATTTCTTCGTTGTAGATTGTGACGGAGGAGTGAGTATACAACTCTTCGTTTACTCCCGCCAAGTCTTCCATCTCCTCAGCTTTCATCAACTGTTCTGCTAGAGACTCCTTCGTAGTGCTTTGTGCCGTGAGGTTCATCCCCACGTCGGTCATTATTTCCCTCGCTGGCTTCATCGCCGTTCCTTTCCGCGTTCCCGAAGGGCCTACTAGGATTACATAGAGGTTCGGATAGAAAGTCTCTAGGCCAAGTTCGAGCCAGACCTTCCGCTCCATCGCAGCGGCTATTGTGGATAGGGCGACCCA
>JAHEOE010000129.1 GCA_018609785.1 Minisyncoccota bacterium
GAAGCACTGAGAGGTGGGATATTCGCCAACGCGAGGATATTGGCTCCAAGACCAAGTTCGTTGCAACGCGAGGTCCGAAGAGTTCTAGCGACGATGGCTCTAGCTCTTCTAGCGCCAGCGATGATCCAATGGAGGAAATTGAGGAAACGATTAACAAACTAGACGATTCGCAGAAAGAAGCGCTGAGTGATGTCTTGGACCTATAAAGACCCACTTCTCCTTGCGCTAGGTCAAACCTTGCGCGATAAGCGCAACAGCTTAGGTCTGTCAATAAGAGACGCGGCTAGAATATCCTCCGTCCCGCGCTCCACGATCCAAGACTTAGAAAACGCAGAGTATAACACTCGCTTCCTAACAATAGCAGCGCTTGCGAAAGCCTACAACCTCACGCTCCCGCAGCTTTTTGAGAAAACTCAAACACGCCTTGATGCAATTGCTCAAAACAGAGACCTTGCGTCGGAGAGTGGAGAGAACTAAAACTCGGCGCGGAGATGCCTACATCGACGTAGCCTATCACGCCAAGGTAGCACCTATGACGGTGTGGCGGTTCGTTAACGGAGTCACATCCACGCCAACCTTCCTCACAAAATGGGGCCTCAGCAACTATGTCGAGACGTTTGAAAATAGCAAAACTGAACGTCGGCGTCCCGATCCACGTGCAGTATGAGCTGAAATGGTGGGGAGTCGTTATCCACGGACCAAGTGAGAAAGCACTCGAGGCTGAAACAAGGGATCGAGTCCGCTGCCTCATGGCAAGAGCTCACGGCGTTCCTCGCCGCGACGTTCACTTCGGCCTCGAGCTAGAGCACGAAGAACGTTATCGCTACAATCCTCAAACCCAAACTTGGACCTATGAGCATCCTTCGCTTAAACGATAACGCTTTTTATCCCGAGGACGAAGGCATCGATGGGAGAAGCCAGAAACTCCACGGGAGGAAAGAAGTTCTCCTCGAACACCTTGCAACGCTCATCTATGCCGAGGACTTCGAACGCGCAAAAGAGTTCGTGGAAACGCTCGTTGAGGACAACAAGCTCCAAGTCAAAACTGAGCGGAACACCCACCCCTCCGGCGCGTGTAACCAGTAGCTAGAAACCACCAACCAAACTCGCTCCCGCTATGGACATCACACTCTTTATTTCCGAGAACGGCGATTGGTTCGATATCAAGTTCCAGAACGTGACGCTAAAGGGAGGCTCTCCAATGCGACCCAATTGGGGCGGCCTCCCCGACCCGGCGGAACCTCCCGTTGTGGATTTCTCCAGCGCGGAGATCGTTGACTCCAACCTGCCGGAGCAAGAACGTCCTGACGCCATAAAGGTTTTCGAGCGCAACGATACAGAAATTGTGGATCGTTTGCGAGAAAAAGCCGGGGAGCGCCAACGGCGGAGATGAGCTTTGGCTATTTTCACGGCTTAAATAGGCTTCCTTGAAGAACCTATAAAGAACCACTCAGAACCCGAGCGGAGCTTGAAACTTCGCGGGCTAGTTCGCATACTAACAATTGCGTTGTTGGGAAGAAACGACGCGCTAACCCTAACTTTTTCTTGAAAATCCAGCCCACAAAAGACCATGGAAGACCTTCAGACCGAAGCAACTCAGACCGCAGCCGAGGAAGGGAGTCCGGAGGACAACGACGACGAACAGTTCACCGGCATCGCTCAGGCGAAGACCAAGATGCCCGAGCACCAGAACGCCGGTGAGGAGGGAGTTGTGCGAGTTTCCGTCCCCTTCGACGCCGGAGAGACGCTTGACGAAGCGGTGGAAAAGTGGGGCGAGGAGCTTGTCCTTGAGTACTTCCAGAGCCTCTTCAAGCGCAAGCTCCAGAACAAGATGCGTCGGGAGCTGAAGGACGGCGTGTCGGTGGAGATCATCGAGGAGGACTACAGCCCCGATAGCTACGACCCGACGACCTCTTCGCGCGGTCGGAGCACCGATCCGCTCAAGGAGATCCAGAAGAACCTCAACAAGCTCGACGACGAGCAGAAGGCGGAGCTGCGCGAGCAGTTCGACCTCTAAGCCAGAAAGCTGTGGCGGTGAAGGAGCTGGGAGTGGGAGGCCCTCAAGCCTCCCCTCCTGGCTTTTTTGTTTTTCTTCTCCAAAACGTACCCTAGCGCCTATGAGAGACCTCGTAGGAGGAACCCTTATTTTCCTCATAACCCTCGTTCCGATTTCGCTCCTTTACGCCTCATTCACTTCCGGCCAAAGCTTCTTAGACCTAAGCGCCGGAGCACAGGCTGGATGGCATTTCCTCTTCGCCTTCCTCACTGCCTACTGGCTCATTCTCTGCGTTCTCATTTGGCAATACGTTGACGAACTTCTTTCTCAGCGATAGAGTCTTTTCTCCTTTCCGAGAACATTCCTCAAAACAAAAACCATGACTGACACAATAGGAGAAACCCCAATCCAGAAGCGTCCTGAACATGATATCTTGGACTCCACGAAGATCAAAGCGTTCCAAGACTGTCCCCGCAGATTCTTTTTCGAGCATATCCTAGGCTGGCAATCGGACACTCCAAACGTCCACCTCGCCTTCGGTTCCGCTTGGCACAAAGCGATGGAGCTTCTGCACAACTCAGAGATGAACGAACAGGACGTGCAGCGTGCTCAGTTCGTTTTCTCCGAGGAGTTCGAGAAAGAACGCCCCGCACTGCTTTCCGATGAACACGCCTCGAAGAACACACAAAACGCACACAAGGCGTTGAAACAATACGCCAATGCCTACCGAGGAGATGACTTCAAGATCCTCCACACCGAGACGGCTGGAACCGCACCGATACGTGAAGATCGCGTCATCCACTTCAAGTGCGACCTGATTATCGAGGACACCCAAGGCCAAATCTGGTCAATGGAGCACAAAACAACAGGCCGGGGAGGCTCGACTTGGAAAAACAGGTGGGATATTGACTTCCAAGTGAGCGCCTATGCTCATGCAGTTTCCGCCCTTTACGCCAACCGCTACGAGGATGTAGCAGGCGTGAAGATAAACGGAGCCATCTTGCGCAAGTCCAATAACGAGTTCATCCGCATCCCGTGTCGAAAAGGGCCAAAGGATCACCAACTGTTTATCCAAGAGGCCAATCACTGGATTGATATGATAGAGTGGAACATGGAAATTCTCCGCAGGACTAGTGTGGAGGATGACGTAATGTTCGCTTTTCCGAGAAATCCCACGAGTTGTTCCAAGTTCGGATGCGAATTTGACGGGCTCTGTTCCAATTGGAGAAACCCCTTGAGGAAATGTAGTGAGCCTCCAGTAGGATATGAAGAAGATCACTGGGACCCACGAAGGCAGGAAGAAGAGGCAGAAAACGTTGTTCATCTCGAAGATGAAAAGGAAGAAAGTAGTAATTCGGATAATTCCTCTGACTAATTA